>DASXYR010000266.1:0-6272 GCA_036502385.1 Gemmatimonadaceae bacterium | reverse complement strand
AAAGCCGGCAGGTCCACCGCTCAAGATGACCTTTGCCGAAGCGGATGCAATTCCGGATTACATTGAGATCACGCAGCCCCAAATTTTTCGTAAAGACAAGATCAACCTGAGTATTCAGCCGGGTTACCTTATTCGCGACCAGCTTGTCTTGCTACGCCTGATCAGGGATTCATTTCCAGAGCGTCCGATATACCTCTCGACGGGAGGCGGTCACGGACTTGGCCTTGAGCCGTATTTGATCTCGCAAGGCCTTGTTCGGAAACTGGTCGATCATCCTCTTACAGACACTCCGGTCACGCCGAAAATCGCAGGTCGGTTCGTCGATGTCGACCGCAGCAAAGCGCTCTGGGACACAGTGTACCATGCGCCAGAAGCCGTGATAAAGGAGGGAGACTGGATCGATCGTGCCTCAGTCGGCATTCCCTACTTCTATGCTTACACAGGGGCGATCCTGGCCGAGGCGATGTCCCGGCGCGGGGATGAAAGGGCGGTCAACGCCATCCTCGACCGAGTCAACAAGATCTCGAAAGCAGCCCGGGTAAGCTCACCGGGAACCTAGTCACAACGATTCATCGACCATCGCTCGTCAGTCTCTCATTATTCAATGGCCACGAAAATCTCTACACCAAGTTCTGACACGAACGGGTACAAGCCCTCATATATCCCCGCCGCGATAGCGGCGCTCCTCGTCTTCATCCTTTACTTGCTGACACTCGCGCCGTCCGTGGCGATGTGGGATACCGGCGAGTACATGGCAGCCACAAAGGTGCTCGGCCTTCCGCACCCGCCCGGCAATCCCTTTTTCATGCTGCTGGGGCACGCGTTCGCGACGCTGCCAATCCCGGTGTCATACGGAGCGCGAATCAACATCCTGGCAGCGCTGGCGAGCGCGGGCTCGGCGGGTTTCTGGTTCCTGATAACGGAGCGAATCGTCGCGCGCTGGATTGGCGAGAAATGGCAGCGGATCGTCGTTGCGAGCCTCGCAACGCTCATCGGCGCGACGGCGTTCACGGTATGGAATCAGTCGGTCGTGAACGAGAAGGTTTACACGGTCTCCCTTCTCTTCTTTACGATCGTGTCGTGGCTGATGATCGAGTGGATGGAAGATCCGGATGCTCCCGGCGCCGACCGAATTCTCATCCTCGTCGCTTTTCTCCTCGGCCTTGGCTACTCCAACCATCCGGCCGGCTTCCTGCCGCTGCCGGCTGCCGGCGTCGCGATTCTCGCCGTGCGCTGGCGGACGTTGCTTCGCTGGAAGCTGGTTCTGATAGGGTTCGGCGCGCTGGTTCTAGGATTGACGCCCTTCATCTATGAGCCGGTGCGTGCGGCGTACTTCCCGGGAATCAACGAAGGAGCTCCAACCGCGTGCGAAACCAAGCTCGAGGCGAGCTGCACGTTCGACAAGCTCACCTACGAGCGTCTGAAGGCGAATATCAATCGCGAACAGTACGGGCAAAAGGTGGAGCGCGGAGCCGATTATTCGGCGCAGGTTGGAATGTGGTGGCTCTACTTCAAGTGGCAGTGGCTGCGCGACGTGCATCAGGCGCATCCGGGGGCGCAGTTCGTTCTCGCCTTTGTCTTCCTCGCGCTCGGCTTGCTGGGCGGCTACGTGCACTGGGACCGCGACCGACGAACTTTCTGGTACTTCGGGCCGCTCATGTTCACGATGACGCTCGCACTCATCTATTACCTCAATTTCAAGTACGGGTGGTCACAGGATCCCGACCTCCAGGACGTCCAGCGAGAGGTGCGCGATCGAGACTACTTCTTCATCTGGAGCTATTCCGCCTGGGGCGTCTGGGCCTCAATCGGACTCGGCTTCATCTGGGAGCAGCTCGCACACATAGTCGGTGGCCAGGACGAGCTGTCGGCGCCAACTGGGAAAAAGCAGGTCGTAACAACGAGCTGGCCATCGCGTCGCGGATTCATGATCGCCGCGCCGGTGCTGCTCATTGCTCTCATTCCGCTTTTCTCGAACTGGAAATTCGCCTCGCGCGCTGGACACACATTCACGGATGAATGGGCGCGCGACTACCTGAATTCGCTGGAGCCGTACGCGATCGTCATCACCAATGGGGATAACGACACCTTCCCTCTCTGGTACGCCCAGGAAGTCGAAGGAGTCCGCCGAGACGTAACGGTAGCCGTGACGACGTATCTCGACACCGATTGGTTCGTGCGGCAGATGATCCGCCGCCCCGTCGAGACGTATGACGCCGCGAAAGGACCTGCCATTTACAGAAATCAGATATGGAAGAAACCCGTCGGACCTCCGCTCAAGATGACATTTGCGGAAGCGGACGCGGTTCCCGAATACATCCAGCTCAACGAGCCGCAGATTTTCCGGCAGGGGAATATCACGCTGAATATCCCGCCCGGCATCCTCGTGCGGGATCAGCTGATCCTTCTGCGCCTCATCAAGGATTCATATCCCGAGCGCCCGATTTATGTCTCTACCGGCGGCGGAAAGGGACTCGGGTTGGATCCGTACCTGGCTTCGCAGGGATTCGTGCAGAAGCTTGTCGATCATCCGCTCACCGACACGCCGGCGACGCCGCGCATCTCGGGTTTGTTCGTCGACGTCGAGCGGAGCAAGGCGTTGTGGGATACCGTGTATCGCGCCCCGGATGCTCTCATCAAAGAAGGAGACTGGATCGATCGCGCGTCCTTCGGGATTCCCTACACCTATGCCTTCACCGGTGCCGTCCTCGCGGACGCGATGACGAGAAACGGGGATGCGAAAGCAGCCGCGGCGATAATGACAAAAGTTCAGGCGATCGTGAAGGCGGCTCGCATCGAAGGGTTCTTGAGGTCGTAGCCCGGAAACACGTCGCGCGGCTTCAGTCCCACCACCCGTGGAGATACCACGCGTCTTCACGGGCATCGCGGTACAGCCACACCATCATGCCGTCATCGGTGACGCAGCGGAAATATTCGCGCGCGTAGGGATCGGCCCATTGCCCTCCCGACACGCGGTCAGGACCGGCGGCGGAAGTGATCTCCAGCCATTCCTTGTCGCGGTACTGCACCGGAACCTGGTGGTCGCGGCGACGCTTCGTCTTGACCGCCACTCGCCTGGGCTCCGCGTAAAGTTGCAGCGTGAGATGGGGCGTGGCGGTCGCTTTCACCACGCGCTCCCTGAGCTGGATTCTGGCCGACGCCTGCGCCGGCTCCTGACTCACCCACTCCGTTCGACGATCGATTAGCGGATGCTGGCTGTTGCGGGGCGTCACCACCACCGCGCCCTGATCATCCAGCAGCTGAGCGATGGTCTCCTCCGCCGCGCGCGCGGTGGCAAAGCCGCGATCGAAGATATCACCCTGGCGCTCGACCTCACCGGTGACGGACTCCACGCGGATCGTGATGCCGACGACGCCATCGGGGAGAGCGATCCTCTCCAGATGCGTGCGCATGAGACGCATCCACGCCTTGTGGCTCGACGTCGATCGCGCCGGCCGCACCAGATGCTCGAAGCTCTCGCGATTGGCGAGCGAGAACGTCATCGTCATCTCACGCGCGCACTGCCCGCGCGCGGCGAGCTCCGTGGTAATGTTTCCAATGAGCGCGTTGATGATGAAGATGAGCCGCTCGGTTTCCCTGAGCGTGTAATCCACCCAGTCGAGCGAAGCACTGGGGAGCGCGCGCGGAATGCTGGTGAAGATGCGCCGCGAATCGTCCGCCCTCGACAACCGCCAGAGACGCGCCCCCTCGGCGCCGAACCGAACCTCGACCGACTCGAGATCGAGCTTCGCCAGATCTCCGCAGGTCTCCACGCCTATTCCGTCGAGCAGAGACGACAGAGCGAGCGATGCCTCGAGCACCCCAATCGGATGCGGCGCGAGATAGTCGCGCTCTGCGGCGGGCGGTATCACCACCAGCGCGCCCTTCCCGTGCCGTGCGGCAATCTCGGCACATACGGGAGCAAGGGAGATGGCTCCGCGAACTTTCTCCACCCCCTCATCGTGGAAGACCCGCAGAAGATCTCTCGCCAGAGGCTCGGCGCTCATGCCCCTCGCGTCGGCCCACACCACTCCATTGCCACCCAGCATCACACGCGGAGCGGCACCGAGGAGTGAAGGAGTGAGCTTGTGAAGGAGAGCGCTCTCCTGAGCGGCGGCGGGACTCCAGAGGCAGATGAACGTCATGATTTCAACTCGAACCGGGCACCAACGTTATACCGAAGATATCCCGAAAGCAAGAAAAGCGCCCGGAAAATTAGTCGTCGAGAAATCCCACGCCAATCCCTAACTCAAGCGTAAATTCCGGGTAGGAGGAGCCAGGATGCACGCGAGACTCGCTGAAACGATGGACTACGTCGAAGAAAAGAGGAAAGAGCTCCTTCAGAGCTTCGCCGGCGCCCCCAGCAACCGTCTTTCCGAGCACGTTGTCAAAGATTCGTGGTCGGTCGCCGAGATCCTGGACCATCTGAGGATGGTGGAGTCGGGCGTCGCGCGACTCATTACGAAGCGGGTTGGTCAGGCAAGAGAGGCGGGACTCGGCGAGGAGAAATCGACGGCGTCGGTGATGCCATCATTCGACAGATACAGCACGATTCTCGAAGCCGCCGTCATGAAGTCGCCGGAGATGGTGCGTCCGCGAGCAGACGTCGATTTCAAGGAAGCACTCGAAGGTCTCGAAAGCTCGCGCGAGGCACTCAGGGCCGCGGTAGTATCCGCGAACGGTCTCGCGATCGGAGAGATTAAGCACACTCACGCAGTTCTTGGCGAGCTCGATCTGTATCAGTGGCTCATCTTCGTCGGGCAGCATGAGGGACGCCACCGGAAACAGATCGAGCGAACACTCAAATCAATCCCGGAATGAAAAAGCGCTCAACGCAAATCCTCGCCCTCGCGGCGGCACTCGTTACGATCTCGCTGACGACCGCCGCCGTACGAAGTGGGTCGTCCGTTCCGCCCGCGAAGAAGCCGACCATCACGGTGTACAAGGATCCCAACTGCGGGTGCTGCAAGAACTGGATCGCGTACCTCGCCAAGCACGGATACACGGTGGTCGCCAAGGACACGCCCGACATGGCGGAAATCAAGCACTCGCTCGGCGTGCCGGCCGGCCTGACGGCATGTCACACAGCGGTCGTGAACGGGTACCTCATCGAGGGACACGTTTCCGCTGAAGACATTGACCGACTGCTCGCGCAAAAACCGACGATCGCAGGGATCGCGGTGCCGGGAATGCCGATGAGCTCACCGGGAATGGACGGCCCGCGCACCGCAGGCTACAACGTTCTCTCGTTTGACAAAGCCGGCCACACTAAAGTCTTCGCCAGCCACTGATCGAGCGTCACTGCTTCTGGCCCGGCGCGTTCATCCCATTCTGGTGCAGAATCAATCGCGTCACTTTGCCGGAAGCGTCTTTCTCGAAGGTGACCTGGGCGTCGACGTCCTTGAGAAAGAATTCGGTGGGCGCCTCCGCGAATAGTTGAAAGCGGGGCTGTCCGGTCGCCTGGCCGTACAGAGAGTTCCCTTCGCGGGTGATGGTGATGGCGAAGTTCGGCGCGAGCTGGTACACGCCGACATAGGATTCCAGAACTGCGGGATCGACCGAGATCTCGGTGCGGACTTTTGTCGAAACCGGCGGCGCAAGCGGAGCGCGCGCATCGAGAAGGTGGAAGCCGATGTCGTCAGCAGAGATCGCTTGATTCGATAGCACGACCACCGCTCGTTTGCCCGTAGTATCGAATCCGATGAAGGCGCGGTAGCCGCCGGTGCCGCCGTTGTGCCAAATGAGCCGCCGCTCGGATGTGTTGAGAATGTGCCAGTTCAATCCGATCCGCATCCGCACGCCATCGACGTCGCGCCGGTCTACGTGCGTGATCGCCAGCACTCGGCCCAGTGGCGCACTGTTGCTGTCGAGATTGGCGCCCAGGAATTTCAGCAGGTCGTTCGCGGTTGATCTGAGCGCTCCGGCCCCAGCCAGTGTCGGCAGGTCCCAGTTCGCGACGACGGCGCCAGTCGGCGAGTGTCCTGGAGTGAGCCGACTCCTCATGGACGGACTCAGCGTGATGCGGGTGTCGTTCATCCCCAGCGGCCGCAGGATTCTTTCCGTCACCAGATCTTCGTAGCTCTTCCCCGCTTTCAGCGCGAGCGCGTGACCGAGCAGGCCAACGCCGAGATTTGAATACTCGTACTTCGAACCGATGTCGCGTGGAAGCTGATAGCTCGAGAGGAACGCGTACATCTGATCGACCGTGTAATCCGCGAATGGATTGGCCTCATCCTTTGGATGAAAGTTGTCCGGCATCCGCGGCAGCCCCG
>DASXYR010000265.1:0-3681 GCA_036502385.1 Gemmatimonadaceae bacterium | reverse complement strand
CGTTTGCGTCACGAGTCTCGCCGCCTCGGCGTCGTTCATGTTGATCGATCGCGGGTCCGCCAGCTTCGCGAGGTTCGCCTTGTTCTGCTCGAGATTGTCGAGCAACGATTCCGAGGCGACAGCGACGGCAATCATCTCCCGTCCCTCTTCGGTCGTTCCGATCGAATACACGCGCACGCGTGGGCTCGCCTTGGCGAGCATCCGCATGTAGGTGTAGACCTCCTTGGAGTACGGGAGGCTATTTCGCGCTCCCGCGATGTCGCCCAGCACGACCTTTGGTGTCGGAACGGTTGAAGACGCGGGCAGATAATCAACGAGCGGCGAGAGGAAGAACGGCTCGGTCGTGTACTCGCGAATCTTTTTCGTGTACTCCTCGTCGATCGGCTGGTTGGGATCGCGGCCTGGACGCGTGATCGAAGGAGCTGGCTCGGATACAGTTACCGGCGAGCCGCCGGTCACAGTCTGTGATACGAGGCATGACGGTGCAACCGCCAGGAGTATGACCGAAGCGAGAATCGGGAGTATTGAAAAGCGTCGCATGGAAAACCTGGATGCAATTGATTGACGGACGAATCGAGCGAAAAACGGAAGCCGAAAGTAGCCGCCGGCGCAAATGATTGCTATCGCAGCTCGATCTTTCCAATCCGGCCAACGCCGCTCAACGCCAGCCATATCCGCTTGCGGGTGCTGTCGACGGAGACGTTTCTGACTATCGAACCGCCGGTGGGAATCTTTATCGATTCCGTCTTCGATGTCTTGGGGTCGAACGCGATGATGTTTCCGGTGCCTGCCTCGTCGTAGAAGATCCGTCCGTCGGGCGCGATCGCGATGCCGTACGGCGCCGAGCCCCGTCCTCCCGGCGACTGCCACTCCCTGAAAGTGCGGCTCGCTGGATTGTAGGAGCCGAGATAGCCGCGCGCGAAATCGCTGTACCAGACCACTCCTGATTCGTCGACGACGAGGCGTCGCGGGCGGGCTGCGCTCTGGGGAAGCGTGATCTCGGTCAGAGCGCCGTTCGAAGCGTCGATCCGGCCGAGTTTGTTCGTTCCGAAGAGCGCTACCCAGATCGATCCATCTGGCGCATTCACCATCCCATATGGAAGCGCGCCGCTCGTTGGAACGGTCCACACCCTGGTCTTGTGCGTTCGCGGATCGAACACGCCATACAAGTTGCTTTGCTGGACGGTGAACCATATCTCGTCTTTCCGAGCGAGCGGCGTGTGCGGATCACGGGCGGCGGCCGGCAGCGAGAACTCCTCGATCTTCCCAGTGCGTGGATCGAGGCGGCCCAACTTCGCGACTCGCTGTGCGGTGTACCAAACACTACCGTCAGGACCGATGACGATTCCGTGCGGGCCGGATCGGGGCGTCGGGGTCGCATAGTCCGTGATCTTTCCAGTGGAAGGATCGAGACGTCCGATGAAGCTGTTCTGCTGATCGGTGTACCAGACGATTCCGTCTTTTCCCACCGCCGGGTCGTGCGGAAAGGCTCCGGCGCGTGGGATCGGATACTCCACGACGGCGAGCGGCGATGCGGCGGCTCCGATCAACCCGAGTGCGGGAAAAAGTGCCAGCAGCGTGCGAGCATTGGCAAAACGCATTTCATCCTCCGGCCTTGCGTTCTCAAATTGATGCGTGAGCGCGCGGTTTTTCGCCAGCAACTTCATGAATTTCCCTGCCGCGAAAACAACGACCGCGCGCCACAGCTGAGGGTTGTAGAACCCTCACATTGCCAATAACTTCCCAAACTCTCCCGGAGAGATGACCGAGAGGCTGAAGGTACCGGTTTGCTAAACCGGCATACGTGGAAACGCGTATCGAGGGTTCGAATCCCTCTCTCTCCGCTCGGCGGGTCCCGCGCATTGTGTGGACCCGCTTTTCATTCTGAGACCGTCCATGGACAGCTCCGCCAAGCCGCGCCTCCGCTTCGCTCCTTCTCCGACCGGATACCTCCACGTCGGCGGCGCGCGAACCGCGCTCTTCAATTGGCTTTACGCGCGAAAATTCGGCGGCGAATTCCTCCTTCGCGTCGAGGACACGGACAAGGCGCGCAGCACCGACGAGAGCACGCGAGCGATCTTCGAAGGAATGGAGTGGCTGGGTCTGGATTGGGACGGCGATGTCGTCTATCAGGCCGCCAACCTTCCGCGCCACGCGGCCGACGCGCGAACCCTGCTTGCGTCGGGCGCCGCGTATCGCTGCTTCTGCACTCCCGCGGAGCTCGACACTCGGCGGAAAGAGGCCGAGGCCCGCAAGGAAGCTTTCAAGTACGATCGCCGCTGCGATCGACTCGCGCCCGAAGAAGTGGAAAGAAGGATCGCGCTCGGAGAGCCGTACGTCGTCCGCTTTCGCGTTCCGGAAGGAACGACGGAGTGGGACGACCTCGTTCACGAGAGGATCGCATTCCCGAACAAGGACATCGAAGACTTCGTGATACTTCGGTCCGACGGCACCCCCATCTACAACCTTGCCGTCGTATCCGACGATATCGCGATGGGCATCACGATCGTCATGCGGGGCGACGATCACATCTCGAATACACCGAAGCAGATCCTGCTGTATCGCGCGCTCGGCGCGTCGCTGCCGGTGTTCGCGCATCTGCCGATGATCCACGGTCTCGACGGGAAGAAGCTGAGCAAGCGTCACGGCGCGACGGCGGTCGGAGATTATCAGCATTATGGTTTCCTTCCCGGCGCGATGCTGAACTTCCTTGCCCTGCTCGGCTGGTCGCCAGGCGGCGATCGCGAAGTCATGACTCTGGCGGAGATGATCGAGCTTTTCGGCGTTGAGGGATTGCAGAAGAAAGCGGCAATCTTCGACACCAAGAAGCTGGAATGGATGAACGGCCAGCACCTCTCGATGATCGCGCTCGAAGACCTCGAGCCGCGCGTGACTCCCGCGATCATCACGGCACGACTCGCCACCGAAGAGGATCTGGCAGAACGGCACGATTGGTATCTTCGGCTTCTGGATCTTCTCAGAGTTCGGTCCCGCACCATAGACGACATCGTGCGTCAGGCCGGCCCTTACCTTCTGGACGACATCGAGTACGATCCGACGGCCGTCGCGAAAAACTGGAAGGACCCCGTCGAATCGGCGGAGCTTTTGCGCGTGACCCGCGCAGCATTGGCCAGTACGTCGAATTGGGAATCGTCGGCGTTGGAAGCATCACTCCGGGCACTGGCTGAAAAAAGAGGGGTGAGTGCGGGGAAGATATTCCAGCCGCTGCGAGTGGCCCTGACCGGCATGACAGTCAGCCCCGGCATCTTCGAAATGCTGATCCAAATGGGCCGCGACCTCGCAATCAAGCGCATTGACAAGGCCTTGATTGCCCTTGGAGGGTAGAAATACCACCCCGCCCACGAAACTGTTGACCGGGTACGATTTCGTACACAGATTGTGGAACCCGGTGCCGGACGAGCACTCTTTCGCTACTACTAAGGACCCTACGATGGCCGAGCAATTAACAAAACTCGAGAGCTCGGTATATCACTACCTCCTCGATTTTACCGCGGAGCGCACTTACCAGCCCAGCATCCGGGACATTGGTAAACAGTTCAAGATCAAGTCGACAAAGACCGTTTCCGATCTTCTGCAATCGCTGGCAAAGAAGGGCTACATCGAGAGAGACCCGTCGAGATCGCGCGGCGTCAATCTCCTCGGCTTTGGCGGCGCGCTGCG
>DASXYR010000264.1:0-5703 GCA_036502385.1 Gemmatimonadaceae bacterium | reverse complement strand
CGCAGCTGATCGGCATAGCCACGAACATCGTGTGGGTGGGACTCACGGGCTACGCGGCGTGGAAAATCACGTCGATGCTTACCGATGGCCATCGTGTGTCGCCCGTCGTCGAGGAGCACGGCCTCGACCTGCCGGAGATGGGCGCACTGGCCTATCCGGACCAGGCCGACCTGTCCTCCGCCGTCGTGATATCCAGCGACGTGAAGGCCGCCTAACCATTAATCAGGAGTTGCCATGAAACTCATAACCTGCGTCATCCGCACCGAGCGACTCGGCGCGGTGAAGGAAGCGCTGTTCCAGGCCGGCGTCACCGGAATCAGCATCAGTCGCGTCAGCGGACACGGTGGGGAACAGGAAGTGGTCGAGCACTATCGCGGCTCGTCGATCGTGCTCGAGTTCCGCGAGAAGGTCAAGGTAGAGATGGCGTGTTCCGAGCCATTCGTCGAGCCAACCATCAAGGCCATTCTGGCATCCGCGCGCACCGGTGAGGTGGGCGACGGAAAAATCTTTGTGCAGGCGCTCGAGCAGGTCATTCGGATTCGCACCGGCGAGCGCGACAATGCGGCGCTCACGCCCGTCACCGCCGACGCCGTGCAGCGGCGCGCGCGCGGCGTTACGCCGCTGGTCGCCGCACGATGAGATGCCGCGTCATCACGAACAGCACCGCCACCCGGATACCAGACGCATCGCATTCGGTATCCGCTTCTGTCCGTATCCCCTACCTGAAGGAGTCTAAAATGCCCAAACGAACACTTTCGACAGGACGCGCGTCGGTACCCCCATCCCGGGCTGGCCCATCGCGCAGGATGTGCTTCGCCGGAGCAGTGCTGATGCTGTCCTCTGCCACGCTCGCCGGAGGACAGGAAGCGAAGGCTCAAGGCGCACAGTTGATCGCCGCCGCCACCCAGCGCGCGGATTCCGCCAAAACACCCGCTGACAGCGCACGCTCTGCCGCCCCCGCAGCCGCGGCGGCGCTCCCGAAATGGTTCGACGAGCTCGCGGTGAATACCTTCGTCTCCACCGCCTACGAGTACAACGCCAACCGCCCCACCGCCGGCGCAACGAGCTATCGCGTCTTTGACTTCAACGACAACTCCTTCAATCTCGATGTCGCCGAGCTGGTGGTTCAGATCGCGGCCTCGAAACCGAACGACGCCGGCTTTCGCGTGGACTTCGCGGCGGGAAATTCGATCCCGCAAGTCACCAAGACTCAAGACCAGACGGTTGCACAGTTCGACCTGCAGCAGGCCTTCGCGAGCTACATCGCGCCGCTCGGTTCCGGATTGCGCTTCGACGTGGGAAAGTTTGTCACACACATGGGCTACGAGTTGATCGAAGGTTACGACGGCTACAACGACAACTACAGCCGCTCGATCCTCTTCGGCTACGCCATTCCGTTCACGCACACGGGACTCAAGGCGAGCTACGCGTTCACGAGCAAAGTGGCAGGAATGGTCGAGGTGGTGAATGGATGGGATCTGCTGCGCGACAACAACCGGTCGAAGTCCGTCGGGGCGCAGCTGGCCCTCACGCCGGCCGCACCACTCAGCGTGCTGCTCAACTGGATCGGCGGCGCCGAGCTAGCGAATGACAACCACACCAATCGCAACGTATTCGATGTCGTGGCCATCCTGAAGCCGACCGCAACGCTCACGCTGGGCTTGAACGGCGATTATGGAAAAGAGAACGGCACGAGCCGCGTGAATCCCGGGTCAAATGCCATCTGGAAGGGCATTGCGGGTTACGCGACGCTTGCCGTGACGAACAAATCTTCCATCGCGCTGCGCGGCGAAACCTTCCGCGATGAGGGAGGCACGCGCCTCGGAACCGACACCCAGGCGACACTGTCGGAAGCGACGTTGACGCCATCGTACAAGTTCACCGATCACGTCGTGTTTCGGGGCGAGGTACGCTACGACAAGGCGAATCAGCCGATTCTCGCCAGACGGGGCACGCTCAGCGACAAGCAGACGACCGTCGGCGCCAACGTCGTCTTCGTGTATTGATTTTGGAACCCGTTGTATTGGCGCTCGCCGTCATTCTTGCCGCCGCCAAGCTCGGTGGGGATGTCGCCGAGCGCGCCGGACAGCCGGCGGTGCTCGGCGAGCTCGTCGTCGGCGTGCTCCTCGGCAATCTTCCGCTGCTCGGCATCAGTGTGTTTCAGTTCATCACCGCCAATGCGACGATCGATGTGCTGGCGCAGCTGGGCGCTGTCATCCTGCTCTTCGAAGTCGGACTCGAGTCCACCGTTCGCGACATGATGCAAGTCGGACTTCGTTCCCTCGTGGTGGCAGTGCTCGGCGTGATAACCCCTTGGGCGCTGGGGTGGTGGGTAGGCGCGCTGCTGCTTCCGAACCACAGCGTCTACGTCCACGCTTTTCTTGGGGCCGCGCTCACCGCCACCAGTGTCGGGATCACAGCTCGCGTCCTCAAGGATCTCGGTTATGCGCAGTCGCCGGAAGCGCGCATCATCCTCGGCGCGGCGGTGATTGACGACGTTCTGGGACTGGTCGTGCTTGCCGCCGTCGCCGCGGTCATCGCGGCTGCGAACTCGGGCGCAGCCCTCTCGTACGGCGCGATCGTGCTCGTCTTCGGAAAAGCGCTCGCCTTTCTCGTCGCCGCGCTCTCGCTCGGCGTCGCCTGCTCGCGGCGGTTGTTCAGCTTCGCGTCGCGACTTCGGGGACGCGGCGTGCTGTTATCGACCGCACTCGTCTTTTGCTTCACGCTCGCGTGGCTGGCATCGAAGATCGGATTGGCGCCGATCGTCGGCGCGTACGCCGCGGGGTTGATCCTCGAGGACTTGCACTACCGCGATCTTGCGGCGAAGGAGGAACGGCAGCTCGAAGACCTTGTCCGGCCGATCTCGTCTTTTCTCGTCCCTGTCTTCTTCGTGCTGATGGGGATGCGGGTCGAGCTGGGCGCTTTCATCCGGCCGGAGATCCTCGGCCTGGCGATGCTGCTGACGCTTGCGGCGGTGCTCGGCAAGCAGGCCTGCGCCCTCGGTGCCTGGGGCACGACGCTCGACTGGCTGTCGGTCGGAATCGGGATGGTCCCGCGCGGTGAAGTCGGCCTCATCTTCGCCAACATCGGCCTGACGCTCGTCGTCCGCGGAGAGCACATCGTCGATTCGGGAACGTTTTCGGCGGTCGTGATGATGGTGATGCTCACCACCCTGCTCACGCCACCGGCGCTGAAGATGAGTCTTGCACGGGGCGCGCGCTCAGCGGCGGAACGCAGGAGGATAGAGGAGAGCAGAAGGAGGAGAGCTCAAAGCGTGGACGAGGAACGAGGGCCGCCGGTAGGGCTTGTTCGAACGGGTTGAGAATCGGGACGCGGGTGCGAATCCGGTGCCCGCTGCCCGCTTCCCGCCTCCCGCCTCCCGCTTCCCGCTTCCCGCTTCCCGCTTCCCGCCCCGATCACGCCCTGGCCAGCGCCGATACAACGGCGCCGCCGACATCCGCCGTCGAGTACGACCGTGCTCCCCGCGGCGCAATATCAGCGGTCAGGCATCCCCGATCGATTGTCTCAGTGACGGCCTGCTCCACCGCCCGCGCCTCCTCCTCGAGCCCGAACGAATGTCTGAGCATCAGTGCCACGCTGAGTATCGTGCCGATGGGGTTCGCGATGCCGCGACCGGCGATGTCGGGTGCCGACCCGTGAATCGGCTCGTAGAGTCCGCGCCGCATGCGATGGCCGTTTCCATCACGGGCCGCGGCGTCGTCGCCGAGCGATGCCGACGGAAGCACACCGAGAGAACCGGCAAGCATCGACGCCTCGTCGGTGAGGATATCGCCGAACATGTTCTCGGTGACGATCACGTCGAAGCTGCGAGGATCGCGTAAGAGCTGCATCGCACAGGCATCCACGAGAAGATGATCGAGCACGACATCGGGGAACTCGTCGCGCAGCACCCGGGTGACGGTCGATCTCCAGAGCCGCGACGTCTCGAGCACGTTCGCCTTGTCGACGGACGTCAGCTTGCGCCGGCGGGTGCGCGCGAGCTGCGCCGCTGCCCGCGTCACGCGCTCGATCTCGATCGTCGTGTAAGAACACTCGTCGATCGCGCGCTCACCACCGGGCACCTTCTCACGTCGTTTTTCGCCGAAGTAGATCCCGCCCGTCAGCTCGCGCACAAAGACCAGATCGACGCCCTCCAATCGCTCGGCGCGCAGCGGTGACGCCGCGGCGAGCGACGGATGCACGCTGACCGGACGCAGATTCGCGTAGACTCCCAATTCCTTGCGGAGGCCGAGCAAACCCTGCTCGGGGCGCAGGCGCGCATCGGGATTGTCCCAGCGCGGGCCACCCACGGCGCCCAGCAAAACGGCGTCGGCGGATTTGCAGAGCTCGATTGTCTCGGGCGGCAAAGGAGTGCCGCGTGACTCGAGCGCGCAGCCCCCGATCAGACCTTCCTGCAGCTCGAGCGCGTGATCCCATCGATCCGCTACCGCGCGGAGGACGCGAACGCCCTCGGCCACCACTTCCGGGCCGATTCCATCGCCCGGCAGCAGCGCAATCTTCAGCGCGTGCACACGCGGCTGGAATGCGTCGTTTCGTAGGCGGCGATCGCGGGCTCCAGCTCGAGAAGGAACCCGAGCTCATCGACGCCGTTGAGCAGGCAGTGACGGGCGAATGGATCGACGGTGAATCCGTGGCGCGTGCCGTCGGGAAGCGTCGCGGTCTGGGTCTCCAGGTCAATCTTGACCGACGCGCGCGGCGCATCTGCGAGCTGCTTCAACAGCGCCGAATGCGCGGACGTCGAGAGCGCGACGGGAAGAAGTCCCGTCTTGAGAGCGTTGTTGCGGAAGATGTCGGCGAATCCGGTGCTGATGACGGCGCGAAATCCGAAATCGAGCAGCGCCCATGGCGCGTGCTCACGCGACGATCCGCAGCCGAAGTTGTGTCCGGCGACGAGGATCGCCGCACCGGCAGCGTCCGGGGAATTGAGCGGAAAGTCGGGACGCGGATTGCCGGCCTCGTCCACGCGCCAATCGGCAAAGAGGTGCGCGCCGAGTCCGCGGCGGTCGATCGTCTTGAGAAACCTCGCCGGGATGATCTGATCGGTGTCCACATTCTCGGCGGGCAGCACCACGCACGATGATGTGAGAGTCTTGAATGGCTCCATCATTTTGGCTCTCACGAGAGACTCCGGACGTCTGCGATTGCGCCTCTGACCGCGGTTGCCGCGGCTGTCAACGGACTGGCGAGAAAAGTTCGGCCGCCTTTGCCCTGACGTCCCTCGAAGTTGCGATTGCTGGTGCTCACCGCGCTCTGGCCCGGCTCGAGCTGATCCCCGTTCATCGCGATGCACATCGAGCAGCCCGCTTCGCGCCATTCGGCGCCGGCCTCGATGAATACGCGATCGAGTCCTTCCGCTTCGGCTTCGCTCTTCACGTTGCGCGAGCCGGGAACCACGAGCATGCGGACACCGGGCGCGACGCGCCGGCCGCGCATCACTCCCGCCGCCTGTCGGAGATCGGAGATGCGCGAGTTGGTGCAGCTACCGACGAAAACGACATCGACTGGACGCCCGAGCAGCGACTGCCCAGGCTCGAGCGCCATGTAGCGAAGCGCCTTGTCGAGATCGGTGCGCTCCGCGCCGCTGCCGGCTTCACTGGGATCGGGTACGTGCCCATCGATCGGAATCGCCATCGACGGATTGGTGCCGAAGGTGATCATCGTGGCGAGCCTCGCAGCTTCGAG
>DASXYR010000263.1:0-2553 GCA_036502385.1 Gemmatimonadaceae bacterium | reverse complement strand
GTCGATATTACAGTCGTTCCAGATAAAAAATCGAAACCAGGTAAGCGGGTTATGCGCAACCTGACGGCGGTCGCCTACAATATCGCTCAGGGCTCAATCGCGGCCTATTATCCGGAGGCGAACGTCCTGGTTGCGCTCGATCGTTACGACGTCAAATCCGGTACGCCTTCCTACAAGTCGATACCGGTTCTGATCCACGCTTCGGGAAACTAGGGCGTGCCAGGTTCGGACGTGCGAATCCTGAGGTGTGAATCAGCGGCTATGTGTGGGAGGTTAACGGCTCTTCAACAAGATCAAGCAGTGTCGTCGTGTCGCGTCGACGGGGTCCACCAGGCGGGCCGATCGCGCGTCGCGGTGCTTACTGCCTGAAGTCTGACTTAGACAGCACGGACTGAAGATTTACAAACTATGCGCAGTCCCAGCCGGCCTGGCCACATCGCCGCTGGCGTTTGTGCTTCTGCGACGCTCTTTTTTGCAGCTTTTCGCGCTTTGTCGAACGCCCGCGTCTCGATTTACCGGATGCGCTCACGCGACACGTTAAATTCCGCCGCGAGCTCTGCCAAATATCGCGCCTCGAGGATGCGACGTTCGCGGTCGTTGAGTATATCGATTGCGCCGGTCAGCGCCTTATGCTGGCAATCTTTCTCGTCCTCCTCGGTGACGACAGCTTCCGGCGAGGGCGACTGATCAACGAGGTGATCCTGCCGTTCACCGGATTCGTCATGATGGAGTGGCTCATTGAGCGATGTATCACCGCCGAGGCGTCGATTCATGTCAACGACGTCTCGCTCAGTGACGTTAGGGCTCGTCGCGATCAGAGTGACCTGATCGGGGTTCAGGTCTCCGCCGCTTTCGAGCGCAGAGATTTTGCGTTTCGCCGCGCGAATGTCGGGGTTGACCTTGATGCCGCATAGTGCGGCATCAGGTGGTTGGGTAGCTTGCTTGGGTGCGCAAGACATTTCGCTCCCACTTTAAGTGCGAGGCTCGTGGGATGACGAGCCACGTGTTGGTAGCTTCCGAAACGCTCGCCATTCAGTAGTTGCAGGTGTACGGCGAGCTATATGGCCTGTAATACGGGCAACCAAGGCCGTAGCCGTAAAAGCCGCCGCGAGCGAAACGGCGTCCTCCATAGCCAGAATGACCCGCGCGTATGCCCCCGATGTGACCGCCAAAGTCACCGCCGCGTATGCCCGCCATGCGACCTCCGCCGAAGCCACCCACGTGACCTCCGCCGAGACCGCCCATATGGCCTCCGCCGAAGCCGCCCATGTGGCCTCCGCCACCACCGCCGTGTCCGCCGCCGCCGCCACCACGCGCTTGGGCATCGGTGGCAAGAAGGCTGCCGGCAAGAACTGCACTTGCTAAAATCAGTATCACTCGTCCCTTCATGACATTCTCCTTCGGGATGGGCGGACCGCTCCGCCGCAGGACATGATCAGACGCCGACGTGTCCTGGAGGGGCGCACACCAACGTCGCGATGGACTGAAGATGGGGATACTCGCTCGTCGTCTCTATTAAATTCCGGTTCAAGATCATCCGCATTGCCGCCGGGCGGCACGAACAAAAGGCAAGCGCGCCGGATAAGCAGTTTGGAAATCAAGGGGAGGCGAGCGCGCATGTTATTTCAGCCACGCAACCTGGACCGGTGGCTAGCGTGAGACGGAAGCCGTGCAGTTTCACGATCGCTGAGACCAGGCTCAG
This sequence comes from Gemmatimonadaceae bacterium, assembly GCA_036502385.1. Taxonomy (GTDB): domain Bacteria; phylum Gemmatimonadota; class Gemmatimonadetes; order Gemmatimonadales; family Gemmatimonadaceae; genus UBA4720. The sequence goes on along the minus strand of DASXYR010000263.1, from coordinate 851 downwards.
GCCAAGGCCAAATCCGGAGGTATTCCGGCTCTTGTCCGAGCGGTAGAAGCGCCTCATGACCGCTTCGCGTTCATTTTCTCGGATGCCGGGTCCCGAGTCCGTGACTCGCACGATGCTTTCGTTTTCACCGTGGATCAAAGCGAGTTCCACCCGCCCACCCGCGGGCGTGAATTTCAAAGCATTGTCGACCAGGTTGGCAACTGCCTCAAGAAGCAGGTCTCGGTCGCCGCGCACCGTCGCATCATCTCCCGATGCAACGTGCAGAGTGATATGCTTGTCTTCCGCGATGGGTTCATATAGGTCGCCGACTTCTCTGACGAGATCCGCCAGCGCGACGTTGTCGAGGCCGCCGAGGCGGCCGCCATATTCGATATCCGCGATGCGCAAAAGTGTCGTTATGATTGTCAACGCTTGGTCAACGCCGCCAATCGCCCGGTCGGTGACAGCCTGGAATTCCCCAAGGGTCTTGGCATTCGCGCGTCCACGTTCGAGGCCGAGCCGCACCCGGGTGAGAGGTGTGCGAAGGTCGTGAGCTATTTCGTTGCCAACCCCCGCCATCTCTTGCACGACAGCCTCGATTTCATCCAGCATGCCGTTTGCGATTTCAGCAAGTCTGTCGAAGGGATGGTCAAGGCCCTGCGTGGGCAGGCGCTGTCGTAAATCGCCGGCGACGATGCGGCGGACCAGCATATTGAACTCGGCCACGCGCTTCTGGGCTCGAACGCTCAGGACCATGCCGATCATCAACCCCAAGCCTAGGGCGAAGGGCAATCCCAGCATTAAGGCTCGCGCCACAACCTCCGCAAGCTCCTTCAATTCGTCGATATTACGGGCAATCACCAGCACGTTGC
>DASXYR010000262.1:0-2451 GCA_036502385.1 Gemmatimonadaceae bacterium | reverse complement strand
TTGCGGCGAAGAAGGCAGGTCTCACAGTTAGCTACGACCTGAATTACAGAAGCAAGCTGTGGAGCGGCGAGAAGGCGCGCGCAGTCCAGGAGCCGTTCATGGAGCACGTCGACGTCCTCATCACTACTGAGGAAGACACCCGCGTCGTCTTCGGAATCGGCGCCGACACGGATAATAGCTTCGAGCAGGTTGACGCCGAATCTTATGCCGATGTCGCGCGCGCGCTCGAGAAGCGGTTTGATTTCAGCGCGGTGGCGATCACGCTGCGCGAGAATCCGCGCGTGTTCTTGAACAGCTGGAGCGGAATTGTCTCCGCCGACGGCAAGATTCACCGTGCGCCGCGGTACGAGGTCGAAGTTGTGGATCGTATTGGCGCGGGTGACGCGTTCAGCGCCGGCCTGATCGTGAGCCGCCTCGAGAATCACGGCTGGGACGAGGCGATCCGTTTCGCGACGGCGACCTCGGCGCTCAAGCACAGCATCCCCGGTGATTTCTGTCTGGTGACGCGTGCGGAGGTAGAGCAGCTGCTCCGCGGCGCGAGCTTGCGAGTCTCGCGTTGACCACGCCGCCGCGGGTATCGCGTTGACGACGCACGCGAGGTCGCGAACGTCGGTGGTAGCGACGCTTCGCGAAGTGGGAATCATTCCCGTGATCCGTGCTGACAGCGCCGGGGCGGCGGTGGCAGTCGTCGAGACGCTGATAGATGCAGGGCTCACGGTCGCCGAGATCACGATGACGGTGCCAGACGCGATCGAAGCGATCGCGTCGGTGGCGAAGCGGTTCGGTGGCGAGGTGCTCGTTGGCGCCGGGACAGTGACGGACGCCGAGACGGTTCGCCGCGCACTGGACGCGGGAGCCGAGTTCATCGTGTCGCCGTGCCTCGTGTCGGAGGTGATCGAGGCGGCTCGACGCGCCGATGTCGCGGTCCTTCCCGGAGCGCTCACGCCGACCGAAGTGTTCGAGGCGTTTCGGCAGGGCGGCGACATGGTGAAGGTCTTTCCGGCGCAGAACGTCGGCGGTGCGGCGTATCTTCGCGCGCTCCGGGGACCGTTCCCGGATATTCCGCTCGTCCCAACCGGGGGCGTGACGCTCGACAACGTGGGCGACATGTTCAAAGCCGGCGCCGTCGCGGTTGGTGTCGGAAGCGAGATGATCTCGAAGGACGCACTCGCCCGCCACGACTACGCCGCGATCGGCGCGCTTGCCACCCGATTTCTAGCGGCGGTCCGTCAGGCCCGGGCGGGATGATCACGTTCCGCTGGTTCGGGCCGCGCGATCCAATTCCGCTCGAGTACATCCGGCAGATTCCCGCCGTTCGCGGTATCGTCGGCGCACTTTTCGATATTCCCATCGGCGAGCCATGGCCTCTCGACCGCGTCGAAACGCTCAGCGAAGAAGTCGAGAAGCACGGAATGTCGCTCGCCGTCATCGAGAGCATTCCCGTTCACGAGGACATCAAGATTGGCCGCGCGACACGCGACCGCCTCATCGATAACTACTGCGAGAGTGTCACCAACCTGGGACGCGCGGGCGTGCCGGTGCTGTGCTACAACTTCATGCCCGTCTTCGATTGGATGCGCACCAATCTCGCGCTCCGGCTCGACGACGGCTCGACCGCCCTCGCGTTCGACGACGCCGCCCTCGCAAAGATCGATCTCTCGCGCGGGACCGCCGACCTGCCCGGTTGGGCGACCGCGTATTCGGCGGACGAGCTGGGTAAGCTTCTCGCCGCGTATCGGACCGTGAACGAGGAAAAACTCTGGGAGAACTTCGCGTATTTTCTCGAGCGCGTCGTTCCCGTCGCCGCATCTTCCGGAGTTCGCATGGCGCTTCATCCGGACGATCCACCGTGGTCGATCTTCGGACTGCCGCGAATCATCACCAGCGGCGCGGCGCTCGAGCGCGTGATCTCGATCGTCGACAACGAAGCGAACGGCATCACTTTCTGCGCCGGCTCTCTCGCCGCCGATCCCGCCAATGACCTTCCCGCGATCGTCCGCTCCCTCGGCGCCAGGCATCGCATTCACTTCGCGCATTGCCGCAACATCAAGCGCACCGGCAAGCACTCATTCCAGGAGGCCGCGCATCCTTCCGATCGTGGCGACATCGACATGCGCGCAGTGTTGACCGCGCTGCACGACACCGGCTTCACAGGCCCGATTCGCTCCGATCACGGACGCATGGTCTGGGGCGAAACCGGCCAGCCTGGCTACGGCCTCCACGACCGCGCACTCGGCGCCATGTATCTCCACGGCCTGTGGGAGGGAATCGCCGGTGGATAGTCGTCAGGACGATTTGACCCGCCCATCATATAGATGGACAATCTGCGCGCTCCTCTTCGCCGCGACGACGATCAACTACGTCGATCGCCAGGTCCTCGGCATCCTCGCGCCGACGCTTCAGCGCGAGCTGCATTGGACCGAGGCCGACTACGGCGACATCGTGTCCTGG
>DASXYR010000261.1:0-3068 GCA_036502385.1 Gemmatimonadaceae bacterium | reverse complement strand
TCTCCTTCGGCGACCGCGATCAGCGTTCCCCAGAGCGGCACCGTCTGGAGAAACGTGTAGGTGCCGTCGATCGGATCGAGAATCCAGCGTCGCGGCGCGCGCGGCCGGACGGTCGGCAGCTCCTCGCCAAGGATGCCGTCGTCGGGGAATCGCAGCTCTATCCACTCGCGCGCGGCACGCTCGGCTTCAATGTCGGCGACGCTGACCGGAGAGCCGTCCTTCTTCGTGCGAACTTCCGGATCGCAACCGTAATAGCCGTTCGCCGTGTCACCAGCCAGGCCGGCGACCTCCGCGACCGCGTCCATGTAAATCCCGATGTCAGTCATGCCGCAGTCCTCACCTCGATGCCCGCCGAGCGCAGCGACGATTTTACGCTGCGAATGTCGGTCGTACCGTCGTGCAGCACTCCGGCGAGGAGAGCCGCGTCAGCGCCGCCGCGAATAAACGCGTCGGCTACATCACGCGGTGAGCCCGCCCCGCCCGATGCGACGACCGGCACCGATACGGCGCGCGACACTCGCGACACGAGCTCCAGGTCGTAACCCGAGCGTCCGCCATCACGATCGATGCTGGTGAGAAGTATCTCGCCAGCGCCGAGCGCCGCGCATCCCTTCGCCCACTCGATTGCGTCGAGTCCGGTTGGCTGCCTCCCTCCGTTGACGTACACTTCCCAGCTCGCCTCCCGTTTCAGCGCGTCGATGCTCGCCACGATGCACTGCGATCCAAATCGACTCGCGGCGGCTGTCAGTAGCTCCGGACGCTGAACCGCGGCCGAATTGATCGCGATCTTGTCCGCGCCTGCGCGTAGTGCTCTTTCTATGTCACCGACCGTCCGCATACCTCCTCCGACTGTCAGCGGAATGAACAATCGCTCGGCCGTGCGACGAACCAAATCCAGCAGTGTTCCGCGCCCTTCATCCGTGGCTGAGATGTCGAGATACACAATCTCGTCCGCCCCCTGCGCCTCGTACCGCTCGGCGAGCAGGACGGGATCGCCCGAGTCGCGCAGCTTCACGAATTTCGTTCCTTTCACGACGCGCCCATCCTTGACATCCAGGCACGCAATCACGCGATGGCTCAGCATCACTCCACCCTCAGCGAGACTGATCCCTTCGTGCTCACCGTATCTCCGGTGTCCACCAGCGCATCGCGGAGCGCCATGCCGAGCGCCTTGAACGCCGCCTCGACGACGTGATGCCGGTCGCTGCCGCGCAGCACGAGGATGTGGATCGTCGCGCCGGCTTCGGTGCTGAAGCTCCGCATCCAGTGATCGTAGAGCCGGCTCGGAAGCGGGCCTTCGTAATACGCGCGGCCCCCGATATCGACCGACACCTGTACCAGGGCGTCGTCCATCGGCACGACGCGAGTGGCATATCGCGCCGCTCCCGCCGGGACGATCTCTCTGAAGGCGCGCCCGAGTGTCAACGCGACGTCTTCCACGAGATGGTGCTTGAGATCACTGTTCGCCGTCAGCTCGAGGGAAAGTCCGGAGTATCGGGCAAATGCCGTGAGCATGTGATCCAGAAAGCGGTTGCCCGTCTCGATCCTGCTGGCACCTCCGCCCCCTCGCAGCTCGACGCGGATGGAAGTCTCGGCGGTCTCTCTTTTGGTGACGGTCATTCAGACGAATTCCTCGATGATAGTTTGCGGATCCAACGCGCCCGTGTAGAGCGCCATTCCAATTATCACGGCACTGATACCAAGTCCGGCAAGGCGACGGATGTCGTCGACGCTGCGCACTCCGCCAGACGCCTGAAGCGGGAGCTCAGAGCGAAGCGCCAGATCACGCATCAGCGACAGGTCTGGTCCTTCCATCCGTCCTTCCCTCTCGATCGCGGTGACGAGTACCGCGGCAAGCGGGAGCGAGCCCACTTCCTCGACGAAGTCGATCACATTTTGCGAGTCGGCTTCCGCCCAGCCGTGCGTCGCAACCTGTCGGTCCCGGGTGTCCGCGGCGACGATGATCCTGTTCGGGTAAGTGGCAACTGCCTCTTCCAGCCACACGCGATCCTTGACGGCGCGCGTGCCGAGCACGACTTGGGAAGCACCAGCGGCGAGCAATTCCTCGATGGTGTCGAGATCGCGCACTCCGCCGCCGCATTGTACCTCGAGTTTTCGCATGCCTAGAATCGCCCTTACGATCTCCCTGTTCGACCCACGTCCCGTTGCCGCATCAAGATCGACGAGGTGAATGCGGTCGAATCCGAGACGCGCCCAGTTGTCCGCGACTGCGGGGGCGTCCTCGATGCGCACGCGCTCGTCGGCGTACGAGCCTCCGACGAGCTGGACGCATGCTCCATCGCGCAGGTCGATCGCCGGGATCACTCGCATCTGCTGAGATCCTCGATCACCGCGTCGACGAATGCGCGTCCCGCAGAGGAGCTTTTTTCGGGGTGGAACTGAACACCCACCGTCCTGACGCTGCGAACTACGGACGCGAACCTCGCATCCTCATGCGTGGTCCACGCGAGGATCGGCGACTCATCTTCCGGCTCGCACACGAAGGCATTGGCGAAGTACGCCGTCTCGAGCCGGGGATTTGTCCAATCAGACGCGGGCTCGCACCATTCGATGTCGTTCCAGCCCATGTGCGGTACTTTCGATGTCCGAAGGCGTGTGACTTTTCCGGCGATGAAACCAACACCCTCTCCCGTGGCTTCCTCACTCACGTCGAAGAGGAGCTGCATTCCGAGGCAGATGCCCAGGCACGGCAGGCCATCGGAAAGCGCCGAGCGCAGGTAGGACTGCTGGTTGTGCATTGCGGCGGCGGCCGCGCCAAATGCTCCCACGCCCGGAAGCACCAGCACGTCGGCCTTTGCCGCAGCACGGATATCGATTTCGACGGAGACTTGGCGGTTGGCCGCCGAGATCGCTTTCACAAGAGAGTGGAGATTGCCCGCCCCGTAGTCGAAGATTGCGAGCTGCGTTGCCGTCGCCGCGTTCGGCAGGTGAATTGCGCTCGAGCTCATGCCTCCGCCACCAGCGCGTCGACGCACTTCTGCATCATGTCCCATGGTCCGATTGCGACGCGTATCGCGTCGCCGATTACGGAAAGCGCTGGAAGCGCG
>DASXYR010000260.1:0-3899 GCA_036502385.1 Gemmatimonadaceae bacterium | reverse complement strand
TGCCGCCTGGTACGGTGCCGTGCCCTCCATCAATCCCAGGAAATGATCGAGCGCCGAGCGCGACTCGACGGCTTTCCCCGCGCGCAGGAATTGAATCGAGCTGTCCAGATACGCGCTTGCTTCCGGCGGAGGGGCTGGCGGGATGCGCCTGACCTCCTCGAGCTGACGAACCGCGCTGTCAGCCTGGCCCTCCCGAGCGAGCGCATCCATTAGCTTGAGCCGGGCGACGAGATTGGCTGGAGCCACATTCAGCACATCTCTCAATCTGTCCTCGTACCTTTTCATCGCGGCGTTGTCGGCGGGCCGCGCCTCGAGCTCCGCCAGGGCGTATAGCACGTGAATGTTCTTCGTGCTGTCCTGACGAAGCTTCTCCAGCGTCGCGCGAGCTTCCGAGGCGCGTCCCGTCAGAGAATACAATCTCGCGATCGCCAGACCGACTTCTGTGCTCGCCGGATCCAGCTCGCGGGCGCGCTGCAGCGCTTTTTCCGCCTCTGCATAACGCCCGGCCTGCAAATACGTCAGGCCGAGGTTGGCGTACCCGAGCGGATCGTCCGGGGCGAGCTTCGTGAGCTTCACGAACTCGGCTTCAGCTTCCGGTAATTGGTTTCGCTGGAGATAGTTCAGGCCCAGCATCCGAGACGTGTAGAGCTCTTCGACGGAAGCCGGTTTCTCGGATCGACAGCTTGTGGTTGCCGCAATCAGCGCGACGGCGATGAAAGCAATCCGCGCGCGTCTTTCGCGCGGCCTAGCGCCCGGTCGCACTCACCAGGGGTTGGAGCAAGCCTCGCCAGATGGCATAACCCTGGGCATTCATGTGCAGTCCGTCCGACTGGAAGAGCTCGTCACGGGGAAGCCTCGTCGGCCCCAGCATCGGTGTGAACACATCGACGTAGGTCAGGCTCGGATCAGTCGCGATGTATTGGCGCACGAGCGCATTCGCCTCGCGCATCTTCCCGAGCAGCGCCACTCGTGCCGTGCTCGGCTTTATCGAAACAAAAACGATTCTCGTCTTCGGCATCGGTGGCCGCACGAGACCGACGAAGGTTTTGAAGTCGGCCAGGATCTGTTCAGGCGTCCTGCCCTCGGCGAGGTCGTTGTCCCCGGCGTAGAGGACGATCAGCCGGGGACAGTAGGGCAACACGATGCGCGGGGCATAGTGATCCACCTCGTCGAGCGTCGAGCCGCCAAATCCCCGCTGCAACACGTCGATGTTCGGAAAATCCGCCTTGAGATCGGGCCAAACCCGGATGGAAGAGCTCCCCACGAACAGCACGCTACCTCGCGGAGGTGGACCGACTCTGTCTGCGGCTTCGAAGCTTGCGATTTCGTCTTCAAACGGCTGCGCCGCACCGACGAGCGGACCCGGTGGCTGGGGAGGACACTGCGCTGGAGTGCGTACGCCGAGGGCGGCGGATAGGGCAGCGACGAGAAGGAGAGTTGACCGCATCGCCCAACATTACACCGGAGAACGGCGTTCGGCTAATCCCGCTGAACTCTCGCCTCCGTCCGACGAGCTGCCTCGTCGCACATTGACAGTTCCGCAACTGACGTCACGGATATCCCCAGGTCGCGCAGCAGTCCATCGTGGATATCGTAGATCCACCCGTGCACGGCGAGCGATTGACCGCGTGCCCATGCGTCGCGCACGATCGTGGTCTGGCTGACGTTCACCACCTGTTCGATCACGTTCAGCTCGCACAGCCGCATGTGCCGTTCGGTTTCGGTGCCGAGAGCATCCAGTTGTCCCTGATGCTTCCAACGCACATCCTGGGCGTGGCGCAGCCAATTATCTACGAGGCCGAGACGGTCGTCGCGCAAGGCAGCCAGCACGCCGCCGCATCCATAGTGCCCACAGACGATGATGTGCTGCACTCGAAGGACATCTACCGCGTACTGAACAGCCGACAGACAGTTCAGATCGGCGTGGACGACCACGTTGGCGACATTCCGGTGGACGAACATCTCGCCCGGCGCCAGACCGACGATTTCGTTGGCCGGAACCCGGCTGTCGGAGCATCCGATCCAGAGGTGGAGAGGGGCCTGTTGCGCGACCAGGCTCGAAAAAAATTCCGGATTCTCCCGAGTCATCTCGGAAGCCCAGATTTTGTTGTTGGTGAAGAGCTGACTCAGCAAGCGCATTGGATCTCGGTAGTGAATGTCATTCGCGTTGCAAGATGAAATCCTCCGCGAAATGTGACACACCAGCTCCCGGTCACGCCACCGGATCAGTGGTCCAGGAGTCCCGAACCCTCCGCACGTCTCAACCCCTTCCGCTGTCCGTTAACTTTCAGATGTACGGAATCACACCTCAATCGTGTTAACCGCAATGCCAGATAAAAGTCGCATTCCAGTCATCGTTGGCGCCGCCAGAACTCCGATCGGGAAGTTCCTCGGCGCTCTTTCATCGCTGAGCGCGCCGGAGCTCGGCGCGATCGCGATTCGGGAGGCGCTAAAGCGCTCCAAAGTTGCCGGGGAAGACGTGAACGAAGTCATCATGGGTCACGTCATTCAGGGCGGCACGGGACAGGCGCCAGCACGGCAGGCCGCGCTCAAAGCCGGAATTCCCGCGACAGTATCCGCTGTCACGGTCAACAAGGTCTGCGGTTCGGGGCTCAAGGCGGTGATGTTGGCGTCTCAGGCGATCAAGGCTGGTGATGCTCAGGTCATAATCGCCGGAGGCCAGGAGTCGATGTCGAACGCGCCCTACTACGTCTATGGTATGCGCAACGGTGTCAAGCTCACCGACCAGAAGATGGTCGACGGCATGATCAAAGACGGACTATGGTGCGCGTCGTGTGATGTTCACATGGGCAGCCACGCCGAGTACACGGCGAAGAAGGGGAGCGTCACGCGCGAAGAGCAGGACGACTTCGCAGCGGCATCGCACCGGAAGGCGATAACCGCGATCGAGTCCGGCAAGTTCAAGAACGAGATCGCCAGAGTCGAAGTGCCGGGAAAGAAAGGGCCGACCGTCGTCGACACCGACGAAGGTCCCCGCAAGGACACCACCCCCGAGACATTGGCGAAGCTTCGCCCCGCCTTCCCGGGCAAGAACGGGCAGAACGACGATCTGAGCGTGACTGCGGGCAATTCCTCCAGCCTCAACGATGGCGCGGCGGCGCTGGTCGTTGTCTCCGAGCAGTATGCGATCGACCACAATCTCGAGATTCTTGGCCGCATCACAGGCTATGCAACCGGGGCGACCGCACCCGAAGATCTGTTCTTTGCGCCGATTCGCGCCGTTAGAAACCTCCTGGCGAAAACCGGAAAGAAGCTCGAGGACTTCGATCTCATCGAGGCGAATGAAGCCTTTGCCTCCCAGGCACTTGCCGACGGCAATGAACTGGGCTGGGACTGGGATCGCGTGAACGTCAACGGCGGCGCGCTCGCGCTCGGCCACCCCATCGGTGCGAGCGGCGCGCGTGTTCTGACAACACTTCTCTATGCAATGAAGGACCGTGGTGCCAGGACGGGTCTCGCGACGCTCTGCCTCGGCGGCGGGGACGCCGTCGCGCTTAGTGTAGAGCGCGCGAACTAGCCCAGATTGTCGACTTCACTTCCGCCCCGAGCCGGCCTCTTCCTCGGAGTAGTGTGGCGGACAATCGCGTTCTACGCGATATGCATCGTCGTCCTCATCGTGCTCCAGACGCTGGCGAGCGCGGCCGGTGTGCGTGGCCGGGTGGATGCGGGAAACATTCTGTATCAATGGACGACACTTGCGAGTGTCGTCGTTGCGACGTGGGTCATGCTGAGAAGGATCGACAAGCTGTCGTGGCATCAGGTGGGCCTCGATCGCGACGCGGCTTCTCCCCCGGTGGTGCTCAAGGGTGCGGTCCTGGGAGCAGTCACGATCGGCTTGGCGAGTGGCTTTCTACTCGCGATACATATGCTGCGCATCG
>DASXYR010000259.1:0-5197 GCA_036502385.1 Gemmatimonadaceae bacterium | reverse complement strand
CTGTGCCGGGGATGAGTTTTTACTCGCGGCCGGAGCTGGGACGTTCGGTTACGAGGTTCGCGTTCTGCAAGAAGTTGGAGACTTTGGAAAAAGCTGCCGAGCGATTGTCGAGCGTGCGCGCGCTCGCCTAGTCTCACCATTGCAGAGTTTTGTTAGCGGGCAGTAAGGCGTAGGGGGCATAGGAGTTGCCCCCTTACTACGTAAACACGCACTTGCTGAGCGCGGCGGCGTCTAGCCTCGCCAATTTTGGTTCCCCCCACACGCGCCTCAGCGATTGTTCTCCCAACGGAGGCACGACGGATGAAAAGCGCCCGAATCTTCAGCTATGCACTTTCACTTTTGATCTGCACTAGCTCAGCAGCGTACGCACAAGGTGGCCAGGACAAAAAAGGAGGCCCTCCCGACGACAAGCACGGAGATCAGGCGAAGCCAGCTAATCCCGGCCATGGTCGTGAGAATAAAGCGCCTCCGCCCGCTCACGCGCAGCCCGCAGCCCGACAGGCACGCGCTCAGACTCCTCCTCCTGCCCCGCGAGTACAAGCATCTCCTCGGCCAGTCGCAGTCCAGCGCCGGCGGGTGCAGCCTCCGCCGAGCCGCGCCGTGAAAGCTCCGGCTCCGCAGAGTCGCGTCGTAAGAACCGCAGCTCCGCCACCGCGTGCGGCCTCGCCGGCTAGAACGCCAGCGCGAGGAGTCGTTCTGCCCGCGACTGTGCAGCGCCAGCGAACTCAACTGGAGCAGCAGCGCGCTGTACAGTACAGGCAGCGCCTCGCTCAGCAGGTGAGCTTCAGTCAACAACAGGCCTCCTTGCTTCAGCAGCAGCGGCGCATCAATCAATACCGCGCCGAGCAGCAGTATCTCGCGCAGCTTCGCCAGCAACAGTTGCAGCTACAGGCCGCCCGCAACTACTCGAATGATCCGTACATCTACACGGCGCCCTCATATCGCTACGGCTACAGCGGCGTCACTCGCGAGACGAATCAGTACGGGGCCGACGTCCTCCGGCAGGCGGTGAACTATGGCTACCAGGAAGGTGTGCGCTTCGGACAGGCCGATCGGGCGGACGGGTATCCGGCGAATTACACGAACAACCCCGCATACCGCGATGCCAATTACGGGTACTCCGGTTACTACGTCGATCAGGCTGACTACAATTATTACTTCCGCCAGGGATTCCAGCGCGGATACACCGACGGATACTACAGCCGGTCGCAGTATGGGTCGTCGCTCAGTGGCCAGCCTTCAATTCTCGCAACTCTGTTGACGAGCATTCTCGGATTGACGTCGCTTCGCTGACGCCAGCCGGCCAAGTGCAAAAAGAAAAAGGGGACGTCTTCTGGACGTCCCCTTTTTCTTACGTGACGTGAGCAGCCGCCGATGAGTCCAGAAGGTGATGCAAATCACCCCACTAGCCACCGCCACTTTTCCGCTCGAAGCGCCGCGCACAGCCGGAAAGAACTGGCTGTCCGCGCTGCCCGACGCGCTTGCCTTTGTGCTCGGCCTCGCGGTCGCGCGCTGGGCCGGATGGAATACCGGCGACCTGATCTGGAGTCTCTGGCTATCGAGTCTCGTCGTCGGCTACTCGACGATCGTGTGGATGATCGGCCAGCCGGCGATTGCGATAGGGATGATCATCTGGCGGTCGAGAACAGATGCATTGAGCGGCCCGCGCACCGTCGCCGTGCTGTTGGCGCTGATCCTGTTTGTCGCCGCGCTCGTCCTGGCATTCTTTACCGTGCACTTCGGCGGCTTTCACTACGTGCATTCGCAGCTCCTCCTCCACTTCTTTCCGATAGACTTGCCTGGAGTCGCAAATCGGGGTTGGGCCGGAAAGCCGGTCTATGCCGAGATTTTCCGACGCTACTGGATATTCCTCCCCGCGGCTTTCCTCTCCCATCGCGCCGCATTCATGCGCAAGCCGTTCGCGATCGATGGCGATCGCTGGCGCGAGTCAATCGCCAGCGGCAAAGGACGCGACATTTTCGCCGAGCCTTACCGGAATGTTTTGCGGATGCATGCGCTGATTTTCTTTTTCTTTTTCGCGCACTTCATCGGACTTGAGAACTTCGCCGTGTACTCGGTGATTTACGTCGTCTACTTCTTTCCGTGGCGACTGGTATAGCGAGGGGCGGGAAGCGAGGCGGAGCGATGACCAACGCTTTTCGGTAGATATTCGGTGATCAAACCTGCAGATTTCATCGGCGGCCATTCTTAGCCCATCGAATTTTCCGGTCATGTCCCGAGCTGAAATAACCACTCCCGAAGTCATGCCCGAGGAGAGCGTAGTCGAGCTCTCCCTGCGTCCTCAGCGCCTGTCCGAGTTCATCGGCCAGGACCGGGTGAAGGAATCGCTGCGCATCTACATCGACGCGGCCATGGCTCGGCGCGAGCCGCTCGATCACGCGCTCTTCTTCGGCCCGCCAGGACTCGGTAAAACCACGCTCGCCGAGCTGATTGCGCGCGAGCTCGGCGTCAATATCAGAACCACTTCCGGGCCCGCCCTCGAGAAACCCGGCGATCTTGTCGGCACGCTCACGAATCTCCGCGAAGGCGACATTCTCTTCATCGACGAGATCCACCGCCTTCGACCCGTCATCGAAGAGTTCCTTTATCCCGCGATGGAGGACTACAAGATCGAGATCCGCCTCTCCGAGGGACCCAAGGCGCAGACGATAACCATGGCGATCGAGAAGTTCACCCTGATCGGCGCCACCACTCGGCTCGGCATGCTCACGCCGCCCATGCGCGCGCGGTTCGGCATCGAGATGCGGTTGAACTATTATCCGCCCGCCGACCTCGAGCAGATCGTGCATCGCACGGCCGAGGTGATGCAGGTCGACATCGACGACGACGGCGCGAAGGAGATCGCGAAGAGATCGCGCGGAACGCCGCGCGTCGCGAACAGGTTGCTGCGACGCATCCGCGACTACGCGCAGGTCCGCGCCAACGGCAACATCAATCGCAAGGTCGCCGCTGACGCGCTCCAGCTGCTCGAGGTCGATCAGTTCGGACTCGACGACATGGATTCGCGGATCCTCAAGGCGATCATCGAGAAGTTCGACGGCGGGCCTGTCGGGGTCGGTACGATCGCCGCGGCAGTCGGCGAAGATGTCGGGACGCTCGAGGAGGTCTACGAGCCATTCCTCGTGCAGAACGGATTTCTCCAACGCACCCCGCGCGGCCGCGTCGCGACCGCGCAGGCGTACCGGCACTTTGGTTTCAATCCGCCCGCGATTCCGGGGAACGCGCAGCAGCCCACGCTTTTCTAGCTCGACAAACTCCAACTCGCCGAACATGCGCGGAATTCCACTGAAGCACGCTACCGTCGTTGTGCTCGCCACCGTCATCGCACTGCTCGCGGGAGCCGGACTCGCGGCCGCGCACGAGACGTGGATCCTTCCGGCGAGCATGCGCGTTCCGGTCAACAGGCCGGTCGCGCTCGATCTCACGAGTGGTATGGGGTTCCCCGCCGAACAAACCACCATCGATCCCAAGCGCGTCGTCAAAGCCAGCGCGCGACTCGGCGGAACGATCGAGGAGATTCAGCGACGGATCGTGCGGCCCAAGTCGCTCCGCTTCGTGTGGACGCCGAAGCTCGATGGAATCGGGACGATCGCCATTGAGCTCGCGCCAAAGACGCTGACCCTCGATCCGAAACTCATCAACGAGTACTACGACGAGATCCACGCGTCGGCCGCCATCCGCGCGCAGTGGGACAGCATCCCTTCACCCAAGCAGTGGCGCGAGAGCTACGTGAAGCACGCGACGTCGTTCGTGCGCGTCGGATCTCCCGCCTACGACACGAGCTGGGCGCTGCCGCTGGGACTTGGCCTCGAGATCGTCCCCGACCGCAATCCGACCGAGCTCGTCGCGGGTCAAACGCTTCGCGTCCGCGTCCTGCGTCGCGGAATCCCGGTCGGCGGGTTCCAGCTCGGCGCCCGGCGCGAAGGCGCGCCGGAGTCGGCAGACGTGTTCGTCGCCACCGATGGCACGGGTCACGCGACGATCGCGCTGCCGCGCGAAGGACGCTGGCTTCTCTTCGGAACCGACCTGAGACGCGCGCGCGAAACCGGACTCGAGTGGCGGAGCGATTTCGTGACGACTACGATCGGCGTCGCAGCGCGTCGGTAGTTACTCGACCACCGTTACAAGGATCGCGTTCGCCAGCTCCATCTGACCGGATTCGGTCCGGTTGAAAACCCAGGCGTACTGCGACCACGTCCAGCCTTTCGGGCCGGCCGAGTGTTCGTCGACGAGCGTCGTCCAGACCTCGCCGCGGAGAGCGAGGCGCCGTCCGCGGACGTCGCGCGCGTTGGCGAGTCCCGACGGTTGTCCTCGCACCGGAAGTCCGACGGTCAGATAGTAGACGGGCGTCTTCGGGCAGCCGGCGTGCACATCTCTCGGCTTCGGTCGTGTTTTTGACTTTGACTTCGCTGGTGGTGGTGGAGTCGGCACCTTCACGCCCGCACATTGCGCGTAGTTGAGCGGACCGCCGGCGTTTGCACCCCTCGCGTCGAGAACGCGTTGTCGAATTTCGGTGAGTCGATCGATCTGTCGCTGACTCGCGCGGGCGAAGGTCAGCGTGGGGTCGATTCCCTGCACTCCCGCGAACAGTTCAGGATAGCCAGTCGACGTTCCGTAAGGCCGAGGGTCGATACGCAGCGGCTCGCGGTGAACCGGGTATTCATCGTCGTCTTTGGCGGCGAGCTGTTCACTCACGACGGCGGCGAAGACGAGGGAGTCGGCGCCGGCCAGCGTCAGCTCTTCCAGAGGATTGGCGACTCCGATGACGGGCTCAGCGGTCGTGGGCGCCGCCGTGCGGCAGGCAGAGGTTCCTACCATCAATAGAAAGAGAATTCCGAGCATCCCGGCGGGCTTGGTAGAGTGAGTTCTGGT
This sequence comes from Gemmatimonadaceae bacterium, assembly GCA_036502385.1. Taxonomy (GTDB): domain Bacteria; phylum Gemmatimonadota; class Gemmatimonadetes; order Gemmatimonadales; family Gemmatimonadaceae; genus UBA4720. The sequence continues at coordinate 304 of DASXYR010000259.1, read as the reverse complement.
CATTTGCGCCGAGCAGGTGCACAAACGATACCTGAGCAGTGACGACACGATTTGGAGGGATTCGACAAGAGGGACCCTGCTTCGTTCCAAAGCGGGGGAAAACGCCGGCCGTAGATTTTACGCAATGTACTCGACGTGCCTCTTCTGCCACACGACGTTGGGCGCCAACGAGGCGGTCGAGAATTTTCCGGTTGGTCGAAGACTCGCGTTCGATGCGGCGAAGGGGCGGCTGTGGGTGGTCTGCCGGAAATGCGAGCGGTGGAATCTCACGCCGATCGAAGAGAGGTGGGAGGCGATCGAGGAG
>DASXYR010000258.1:0-6937 GCA_036502385.1 Gemmatimonadaceae bacterium | reverse complement strand
ATCGCCGGAAGAATCGCCCGCTCGAACCACGCGACGTCGTGCCACGCGCCGAACTTGTAGCCGACGCGATGGTACGTCCCGACGAGCGCGAACCCCGCGCGGCTGTGCATGCCTTCGCTCGCGGCGTTCGGGAGCGTGATCCCCGCGTAGACGTTGCGGATGTTCTGAAGAGCGAGGACCTCGAAGAGCGATGCATAGAGCGCCGTGCCCACGCCGCGCCGCTGTACTTCGCCCCCAACGTACACGGCAACGTCCACCGACCATCGATACGCCGCGCGCTCATTGTGCGTCGACGCGTAGGCGTAGCCGATGACCTGCCCATCGAGCTCGCACACGAGCCACGGATATTGCGCCAGCACTCTGGTGAGCCGCGAGGCCATCTCCACCGCGCTCGGCGCCACGAGCTCGAACGATGTGACGCGCTCCGTAACCGCCGGCGCGTAGATCTCGGCGATTCGCTGCGCGTCGTCGATGTATGCAACGCGGATGTGGGGACTCATGCGCCACGCAACGTCAGTCGTCCCGGAGCAGCGCCAGCAATTTCTTCGGCGCCGTCATTCTGTAGCCGTCGCGCAGCAGGTCCTTCAGCTCGTTCCAGTCGCAGTCGCCGTCCAGCCAGACTCCGACCCAGCCACTGGGCCCAACGTAGGGGGGTGAGAAGAAGCGGTCGGGCGCGGCGTCGATCATGAGACGCTGATTCACAGGCTTCGCCTTGCACCAGACAGCGTTGCGCCCGCCACCATGATGGCTGTTCGCGCGCGCGTACATGGCGAAGAGCTTGTTCTTCACGCGGAAGGTCGGCTCGCCCCACGCTTCCACTTCGTGGGCCTCGGGAAGGGCGAGGCAGAGCTTGCGCAGGCGGGACAATGGATTGGTGGGCATCAGGATTACATCTTTCTCCGGTACCGGATACCGGGTACCGGTTAAGCTTCCTCCGCCTGCTGCAGATGGCGGTGCTCGTGGCGCTCGACAATCACGAGCGCGGAGTACGTGTTGTACTTCATCCTGCCGCCAAAGGGCGAGACGATCTTGAACTTGTCGATCGGAAATCCATCCGCCGACTGGACGAGGCTGATGAGCGCGCCCTGCAGCTGCACGAATTCGGAAAGGATCTCCGTGCGCGATCGCTCGCCCCTCGGAACGAAATCCTTCGTCGTCTTTACGCGCGGCAAGGGCACTCTCCGCTGGTGCCGTGGCGCCATCATCATCGACATGAACCAGCCGATCGGGTCACGACGGTAGCGGGTCGTGGGGGCACCTCGCATCTTCCTCGCCTTGCCAACTGCGTCGTGCAGCAACGGCAGGTAGGCGCGCGACGTGAGATTGAGGTGCTCGACGCATTCGGCCGGCGACCACCGATCCGGGCCGGGCTTGGCACTCCAGGCGGTGTCGGAGAGTTTGTCCGTGAGCGCGCGCAATCGCAATTGCGCCGCCTTGAGAGAATCGACCAGCTCGCCGAGTTGTCGCTGCACTATCTATCCGGTAGAAAGAGGCGGATCACCGGAAACGTGTCGGAGCAGGCGCCAGCACGAGCACATCTCCGCTCACGGCGAAGTTTGCCGTAAGAACATCGTCCGAGTTGGTGCCGGCGTAAACGGTGAACGTGCCCGGTTCGACCACGCGTCGCATCTGACGGTCATACAGCGCGAGCGCGTCCGGTCCGATGCGGAACGTCACTGTTCTCGTCGCGCCCGGCTGCAAAGTGATGCGCTGGAAACCCTTGAGGGTTTTCACCGGCTCCTCGACGGTCGCGACGTCATCGCGCAGGTAGAGCTGCACGACCTCATCCCCCGCGCGGTCGCCTGAATTCCGCACGTCGACGGAGATCTGAAGTGAATCTCCCGCCGAGATCGTCGGAGATGAGACGCGAAGGTTGGAGTACGCAAACGTCGTGTAGCTGAGACCGAATCCGAATGGATAGAGCGGAGTCCACGGGAGATCCAGATACTTCGACGTGTAATGGTTGGTCGGATCCGCCGGACGTCCGGTGTTGCGGTGGTTGTAATAGAGAGGGATCTGCCCCGTCGCACGCGGAAAGGTAGACGGCAGCTTACCGCCCGGGTTGTAATCACCGAAAAGGACATCGGCAACCGCCGCGCCGTGCTGACTGCCGAGGAACCACGACTCGACAATCGCCGGCGCCTCTTGTGCCAGCTCGGGAATTGCGAGCGGACGTCCATTCATCAGCACCACCGCAACTGGTTTCGTGCGCGCCGCACCAAGCACCGCTCGCGCGAGTGCCAGCTGCGCTCCGGGCAGCTCGATCGATGCTCGGCTCGACGCTTCGCCCGACATCGATTCGGTCTCGCCGAGGACGAGCACGATTGCATCGGCCTGCGAGGCAGCCGCGCGCGCGCCGGCAAATCCTGTTGTGTCCACGGTATCCACCGGAACGCCGCGCGCATAGATCAGTCTTGTCGAGTTGCTGAGCGCGGCGCGAATCCCGGCGCGCACGCTGACGGCTTCACTGGCGCGGCCATCCGCGGCCCAGCCACCGAGCGCCGCCTGGGCGTCGTCGGCGAGTGGTCCGATGACGGCTATTGTGCGAATGTTTCGTCGCAGTGGCAGCGTCTTGCCAGCGTTCTTGAGAAGGACGATCGACTCGCGCGCTGCCATCCGGCTCGCGGCAACGTGCTCGGGTGCGAGCGTATACCGCTTCTCACGCGCCGCGTCGTCGAACTTGTAGGGATCCTGGAAGAGTCCCAGCGCGTACTTCACGCGGAGAAGTCTGCGCACTGCCGAGTCGACGACCGATTCCGGCAGGCGGCCGGCGCGTACGGCGGCGGCGAGACTATCGGCGTAGATGTTGTCGGACATGTCTACATCGACGCCGGCGCGGAGCGCCAGGATTCCCGCCGCGCCGGTGGATGCAGCGATGCCGTGAGGAACCATCTCTCCGATTCCACCCCAGTCGCTCACAACCAATCCTTTGAATCCCCACCTGTCGCGCAAAACGTCCTGCAGCAGCCAGTCGCTTGAATGAGCGGGGATTCCGCCGATGTCGTTGAACGACGACATCACCGTCACAACGCCGGCCTTCACTGCCGCCTCGTACGGCGGGAGATACGTCTCCCAAAGCGTGCGCTCCGACAGCTCGACCGAGTTGTAATCGCGCCCTCCTTCGGCGCCGCCATATGCGGCGAAGTGCTTCACCGTGGCAAGCAGCGCATCGGTCGCGCCGATGTTCATCGCGCCATCGCCGCCCTGAAATCCACGAACGCGCGCCACCGCCATCGCGCTGCCAAGGAATGGATCCTCCCCCGCGCCCTCGACGATGCGTCCCCAGCGCGGATCGCGCGCGATGTCCACCATCGGTGCGAAAGTCCAGTGAAGTCCGTGCGCCGCCGCTTCGACGGCTGAAAGCCGGGCGTTTTGTTCGGCGCGCGCGGGATCCCAACTGGCTGCCTCGGCGAGCGGGACCGGATAGATGGTGCGGAAGCCGTGGATGACGTCGTTCGCGAAGAGGAGCGGAATCTTCAGTCGCGATTCCTGCATCGCGATGCGCTGCAGCTCGCGCGTGTACTCGACTCCGAAGATTCCGAGAAACGATCCGACGCGTCCAGCACGAATGGCGGCTTCTCCGCCGGTGGGGACGCGCGGGCCGGTCTGAGTCCCGTTGCCGGGGACCTGGTTGAGCTGGCCCAGCTTTTCGTCGAGCGTCATCAACCGCAGAATCGAGTCGGCGAACTGCGACCCGCGCGCGGAGTTGAGCGGCGACTCGCGGGGAGTCTGCGCATCGATCGATACGCCAGCCAGCGACGCGAGGCAGACCAGCTTCAGCCACGTGCTCTTCATCTTTGGAATCCTACCTTGGAAAGAGTTTTGCCGAAGCTTCCTCGACTCCCCACGCGGGAGTGACACCGCCCTGTATGATCAGGAAGCTTTCGTCCGGCAGGGAAGCGCGCGAGACGACTTTGGTGACAGGCACGGGCGAGAACGCAGCCTCGGCCATCTCGAGCGCCTTGTCGCTCAGAAAGAGGCGGACGGCCTCGCTGCCGACCGGTGAGCGCGCCCAGACCTCAACCGAGGCGCGGGGTCTCGCGAACACATCGCCCTTCGGTGAATCGAGGAAGCGCGACAGCGCGGCGACGAACGCCGCCGCCGCGTCGTGGTGCGAGAACTCCATCGTGTGAAATTCTCTGGGGCGCGATTCTGTGGTCATGGTCTTAGGCAGTATTTACGCGTCGCGGCGCGCGCATTCAAGGGCACGATCATTCGGCAAGCGCGCGTGACAAGGGTAGATTTTCTGTCGTTGGCATCTGCGAGGCGAGCAATAGATGGGCACAGAACGGATCAACGCGTTCAGCGACGGGGTCATCGCAATTCTGATCACCATCATGGTGCTCGAGCTGCGGGTGCCCCACACTACCGATTTATCGGCGCTGCACGAGCTGCTCCCGGTGTTCCTTACCTATGTGCTGAGCTTCATCATCATCGGGATCTACTGGAACAACCATCACCACATGCTGAATCTCACGGACCGCATCACCGGCGGAATCCTGTGGGCGAATCTGCACCTGCTGTTCTGGCTGTCGCTGATGCCGTTCGTCACCGGCTGGATGGGAGAGAACCATTTCGCGCCGATCCCCACCGCGCTCTACGGCGTCGTATTGTTCTTTGCGGGAGTTGCGTATTACATCCTTGAGATGGTGATCATCAGAAGTCAGGGTAGCAATTCTCGACTGAGAGACGCCGTGGGGAACGACTTCAAGGGAAAGATCTCGATGGTGCTCTACCTGGTGGCAATCCCCTTCGCGTTCGTCAACCAATTCATCTCGGACGCGATTTACGCGTCGGTAGCATTGATGTGGCTGATTCCGGACAGGCGCATCGAGGAGACCTTTGGCGGGACCGTGAACGACGAAGAGAGGATGCTGTGACAAATCCGAGCCAAGGCAGCTCCGCCGCCGACGCAGAAGTCCGCGAGCTCTATCGCAAGCTGCTGGAAGCATGGGACAAGCGAAATGCGCGCGACTATGCGATGCTATTCGCGCCGGACGCGATTCTGGTGGGTTTCGATGGAACGCAGGTCTTCGGACAGGCCGACATCGGCGCACACATCAGTGAGGTATTCTCCCACCATCAGACGGCGCGCTACGTATCGATCGTCCGTGGCGTGCGCGCGATCACTGGCGAGGTGGTGGCGCTCAGCGCCGTCGCCGGAATGGTGCCCCCGAACAAAACCGACATCAATCCCGACGTGAACGCCGTACAGACGATGGTTGCCGCTCGGCGCGGGAGTGCGTGGCAAGTCGCGCTCTTCCAGAACACTCCCGCCGCTTTTCACGGGAGGGCCAACGATGCCAAGGCGCTCTGCGAAGAGCTGCGCGGCGTCCTCAAGCAATCGACTGCAAACAACCCCCAAAGTGGTAATCCATGACCGGATCAGACGGCACCCCAGAGTCAAAGGAAGAATCAGTGTACACGCGACGTGATTTTGTCATCCGCGCCGGTCAGGCCGGATTTGCTCTTTCTGCGTTCCCACCTCAGCTCCGCGAGCTGCTCCGTCCCATCGTGGAGGGATCGATCCCGGACGCATTGGCGCATGGAATTTTGCCTGCGCCGATCCCGACCGATCTTTACTCGGGCCTCCGCTGGCGGATGCTGGGCCCATTCCGCGGGGGACGCGTCGCGGCAGCGACCGGAGTTCCAGGACGGCCCAATGAGTTCTATTTCGGCGCCGTGAACGGCGGTGTCTGGAAAACGATCGACGGTGGCCGCGTATGGGTTCCGATCTTCGACTCACAGCCGACGGCGTCCATCGGAGCGATCGCGGTCGCGCCGGGCCAGCCGAACACGATTTACGTCGGCAGCGGCGAATCCACGCTGCGCGACTCGGTTGGATACGGAAATGGCGTCTACAAGTCGACCGATGCGGGCAAGACCTGGATGCACCTCGGACTCGACGAGACCCATCACATCGGAAAGATCGCGATCGATCCGAAGAATCCGAACAACGTTTTCGTCGCGGCGATCGGAAAGCTCTACGCCGCCAACAAGGAGCGCGGAATTTTCCGCTCCCGCGATGGTGGCACCAGCTGGCAAAAGGTGCTCGGCGACGAAAACGTCGGGGCCGTCGAAGTGCAAATCGATCCGTCGAACTCCAACGTCGTCTATGCCGGTCTCTGGAACACGCGCCGCCCGCCCTGGTTCACCTATGCGCCGACGAACGGGCCCGGAGGTGGAATCTTCAAGTCCGTCGATGGCGGGAGCACGTGGACGCAGCTCACCAATGGATTGCCTAAGCAGGGAATCGGAAGAACCGGCATCGCAATCGCGCCGAGCAACCCGAATCGACTCTACGCGGTAGTCGACTGCCTGCTGCCGGAAGCGCCGGCGCAGGTCGAGCCGCCCCTTGGGACTCCGGCTCCGCAGCCTTCGCCAGCGGGAGCTGCTCCGTCGAGTCCGCCTCCGGGACAGGGAGGATTCTTTCGCTCCGACGATGCAGGCGCCACGTGGAGCCGAGTGTCGAACGATCCCGCGCTGTGGGGACGCGGATGGTACTTCGAGAAGCTGGCTGTGGATCCCCAGAATGCGGACATCGTCTATGTGCCGAACGTCGCCGTCAATCGCACGAAGGATGGCGGCAAGACGTGGGTCGCACTGCGCGGCTCACCCGGCGGCGACGACTACCATCAGGCCTGGGTGTCGCCCGACGACTCGAACACGGTGATCGTGGCGAGCGACCAGGGCACTGTCATCTCGCGCAATGCCACCGTGGACGACGTGCGCCAGGTAACGTGGAGCTCGTGGCTCAACCAGCCGACGGCGCAGATCTACCACGTGTCGGTCGATTTCCGCTTCCCGTACTGGGTGACCGGAGCACAGCAGGACTCGGGCGCCGTGGCCGTGCGCTCGCGCGGCAAGTTCGCAGAGATCTCCACGCGAGACTGGGAGCCGATCGGCGCCGGCGGTGAGAGCGGCATGACGGCGGGGG
>DASXYR010000257.1:0-9497 GCA_036502385.1 Gemmatimonadaceae bacterium | reverse complement strand
AAGGACTTCAAGACCGGCCAGACCTGGATGAAGACGATCGTCGCGCCGGGACTGAAGGCGCGCATGCTCGGCCTTGCCGGCTGGTACTCCACCAACATCCTCGGCAATCGCGACGGTGAGGTCCTCGACGACCCGCAGTCGTTCAAGACCAAGGAGGAGTCCAAGCTCAGCGTGCTGCACACGATCCTGCAGCCCGAAGCGTATCCCGATCTTTACAAGGATTTCGCGCACGTCGTGCGTATCAACTACTACCCTCCGCGTGGCGACAACAAGGAAGGCTGGGACAACATCGACATCGTCGGGTGGATGAACTACCCGATGCAGATCAAGATCAACTTCCTCTGCCGCGATTCGATCCTTGCCGCGCCGATCGTGCTCGATCTGGCGCTGTTCTCGGACTTTGCGCATCGCGCCGGGATGAAGGGGATTCAGGAATGGCTGTCCTTCTACTACAAGAGCCCGATGACTGCTCCAGGACTCCAGCCAGAGCACGACCTTTTCATTCAGCAGACGAAGCTCAAGAACACCCTTCGCCACCTCATGGGCGAGGATCAGATCACGCACCTCGGCCTGGAGTACTACGCGTGAGGCTTTACCGCCTCGCCCTGATTCCGCTGGTGGCTGCGACAGTTGCCAGTTGCGGGCCCAATCCAAAGGCGACCGATCTGCGGCTTTGGTCGGATACGTACGCTTTTCGTGTGACGGTCGATCCGATTCCTCCGAAAGCGCTGGAGCCGGCGGTCTATCGAGTCTTCATTCAGGACAAGAAGACCGGACAGCCCATTGAAACCGGAGAGGGGCGCATCTTCGCCACCAGCGAGGATCGGGCGAATACGAGCGACGGCTTCAAGAAGGAAAAGGAGCTGGGCACGTACTCGGGTCGCATTTTCTTTGCGACGTCGGGAGACTGGGCCGCCGCCATCCAGTTCCGTCGTGATAAGAATCCCGCCATGCCGCTCGAGCGTGTCGATTGGATTCAGACGGTAAGACCAGCGGCCGAGCCGGGAAGCTAAAACAAATGCGCCATTTTTTCAGAACGCAGCTGACGCCGATGGAAGTCTTGCGGGTCTCCGATGATTTCTTTCCGGAGATCGGCATGGAGCGAAATGGACATACCGCCAGATCGCGGATGTTCGCGGGCGATCTCGGGACGCTTCAGCTGAGCGTGCGCAAGGAAGGCGGGCACTACACGTTCGTGGAGATTGCGACGGACCAGACCGGTGAGAGTCGTCTCGACCGCAACGCAAAGAAATTCTTCGTCGAGCTGCACCGGTCCGGCGACCCAAACCACCGCATCGCAGCCGCGTACTAGAATGGCGCGGTCGGGTACCGCCGCGTCCAAGCCGGCGAACGCGCGGGACGATGCCGCTCGCTCGAATGGAGGCGAATCGCTCTCACGAGAGCAGAAGCTCGAGCTTTACTACTTCATGCGGCTCACCCGCTCCCTCGAAGAGCGGCTGGTCAATCTTTATCGCCAGACAAAGGTCGTTGGGGGCCTGTTCAGATCCCTTGGCCAGGAAGCCGATGCGGTGGGAAGCGCGTACGCGCTGGATCAATCGAAGGGCGACGTCCTCTCGCCCCTGATCAGAAACCTCGGCTCGATGCTCGTTCAGGGCGCGAAGCCGAACGAAATCGTCAAGCAGTATATGGCGAAGGGCGATTCACCCACGCGCGGGCGTGAGCTCAACATCCATTACGGCGATCTCGTGCGCGGGTTCATCGGACAGATCTCGCATCTTGGCGACATGGTGCCGGTGATGGCCGGCGTCACGCTCTCGTTCAAGATGCGCAAACAGGACCGAGTGGGTCTCGTCTACGTCGGCGATGGCGCCACCTCAACGGGCGCTTTCCACGAGGGAATCAACTTCGCCGCCGTGCAGCGTTGTCCGCTCGTAGTCGTGGTCGAGAACAATGGGTACGCGTACTCCACGCCCCTCAACAAGCAGACTGCGGCCAAGAAGCTGGTCGACAAAGCGATCGGTTACGGAATTGCCGGCGAGCAGGCAGATGGAAACGACGTGATCGCCACTTACGAAGCGACGAAGCGCGCGGTCGATCGTGCGCGCTCGGGCGGCGGAGTAACGCTCGTCGAGCTGATCACCTATCGGCGGAAGGGCCACGCCGAACACGACAATCAGTCGTATGTACCTGCGGGCGAAATCGACCGCTGGGCCTCTGAGAACGATCCAATAGATCGGTACGTGAAGCGGCTGCTCGACGAGGGCGTCAGCAAGACCGAGCTCACCGCGATCGACACGCGCGTGCAAGCGGAGATCGATACCGCGACGGACGAAGCGGATGCGTCACCGATGCCTCAGCCCACCGATTCGCTGGTGGGCGTGTACGCCGAGCCGCCGGTGGTACAGCCACTCTGGTTCCGCGAGGGAATCGAGTCGGCGGTGGAAGTGCACGAGCGCCCTTCCAGCTGGGGGACGCACGATGTCTGAGATCACCTATCTGGAAGCTATTCGGGAGGCGCTGTTCGAGGAGATGGATCGCGACAAGAACGTGTTCTGCCTCGGCGAAGACATCGGAGCGTACGGCGGAGCGTTCAAGGTCACTGAAGGCCTGATGGCCAAGTATGGGGAGCAGCGCGTGATCGACACCCCGATCTCCGAGACAGCGATCGTCGGAGCGGCGGCGGGTGCCGCTCACATGGGGATGCGTCCGGTGTGCGAGATGCAGTTCATCGACTTCCTTTCGAGCGCGTACAGCATTCTGACGAACTACGTTGCGACGGCGAGATACCGGGCGATGCTTCCATGCCCGATGGTGGTGCGCGGGCCGAGCGGCGGGTATGTGAGAGGCGGGCCATTTCACTCGCAGAATCCGGAAGCCGCGTTTCTGCACACCCCCGGTTTGAAGATCGTGTATCCGGCGACGGCGAGCGACGCCAAAGGATTGCTCAAATCAGCAATTCGCGACGAGGATTGCGTGCTCTACTTCGAGCACAAGTATCTGTATCGCCGTATAAAGGAGGACATGCCAGCCGGCGATCATCTCACGCCGATCGGCAAAGCGCGCGTTGCTCGCGAGGGGAGAGACATCTCGATCATCACCTACGCAGCCACCGTGTGGAAGGCGCTCGAGGCGGCTGAACAGGTCGAGAAGGAAGATGGCCTGTCCGTCGAAGTGATCGACCTCAGGACGCTACTCCCGATGGATGATGCAGCAATCGTGGACACGGTGAAGAAAACGAACAGGGTATTGGTTGTGCACGAGGATACCAGGACGGGCGGAGTAGCGGGCGAGATAACGGCGAGGATCAATGAGAAGGCGTTCGAGTGGTTGGACGCGCCGGTGCTTCGCATCACAGCCGCGGACGTTCCACTTCCGTATTCTCCGCCGCTCGAGGATTATGTGCTTCCGCAGACCTCGGATATTGTCGCGGGGCTGCGCAAGCTTGCTGCCTATTGATGCCGCCGCCTGAGCTCAACCGCGAGGGAATGATCGCGCGAAACATCGGTGTCGGATGCGTAACGATGGCGGCAGGGTTTTTCAGCGGCGGAATGATCGCCGTGTTCGTCGGAAAGGTGGTCGGAAGCTTTCAGGGCTGCAGGCCGCCAGAGGGACTTCCGGCATGCAATTGGTGGGTGTATGCTGGAGTTGGCGCCGTTATCGGCGCGCTCACGCTTCCAGTGTTGGCATTGAGACGTCTGAACCAGACCCGGTCGGACGAATAAGCGAACGAAGGAGAAGCAGTGGCTCGTGTAGACATCATCATGCCGCAGATGGGCGAGTCGATCGCCGAGGGCACGCTTTCGAAGTGGCTGAAGAAAGTGGGCGACGAGGTAAAGCGCGACGAACCGATCTTCGAGATCTCGACGGACAAGGTCGACGCTGAGATTCCAGCGTCCGCCGCCGGCGTGCTGGCGGAGATACTGGTCAAAGAAGGCGAGACGGTAGCGGTGCAGACCGTGGTGGCGCGGCTCGAGACAGAGGCGGGAAGCGGGAAGCGGGAAGGGGGAGTCGGGAATGCGGGAAGCGGGAAGCGGGAAGCGGGAGGCAGTGAGATTTCTACCGCGGGACCGGCTACTCCTGTTGTGCCCACTCCGGCCGTCCCCCAACGGGAAAGTACGCCCGATGGCGGCCAGCCGCGTCAGCCGCAGGCTGCCCCCGCAATCGCGGCATCGCACTCCGGGAATGGAAACTCGTTCGAGGAGCGTGTTCGCACGAAATCCTCCCCGCTTGTGCGTAAGATCGCCGCGGAACATGGCGTGAATATCTCCTCCCTTCAGGGCTCCGGAGTGGCCGGTCGCGTCACCAAGCGCGACATCGTCGGCTTTATCGAGTCTGGCGCGCCGGCCCAAACCGCACCTCCCGCCTCCCGCCTTCCGCTTCCCGCGGCTTGGCCCGGCGACACCATCGAGCCGATGTCCAAGATGCGCGCGCTCATCAGCGAGCACATGGTCGCCTCGCGGCACACGTCGGCCCACGTGACATCATTCATCGAGATCGACTTCACACGCGTTGCGCGGATCCGCGCCAAGAAGCGCGCGGAGTTCGAAGTCGCGACGGGCCAGAAGCTCACCTACATGCCGTTCATCATCAAAGCCGTAACGCAGGGCTTGCGCGCGTTTCCGGTGATGAACTCATCCGTCGCTGGTACGAACGTCATCTATCGGAAGCAGATCAACATCGGAGTTGCCGTCGCGCTCGAATGGGGGCTGATCGTCCCGGTCATCAAGAACGCCGACGATCTCTCGCTGTCCGGCATCACGCGGGCGCTCAATGACGTCGCCGCGCGTGCGCGAGCAAAAAAACTGTCTCCCGATGAGGTGCAGGGAGGAACGTTTACCATCACCAATCCGGGAGTCTTCGGCTCACTGATGGGAACGCCGATCATCAACCAGCCACAGGTGGCGATCCTCGGGGTAGGGGCAATCGAGAAACGGCCGAAGGTTCTTGCCGGAGTCGATGGAGAGGATACCATCGCCATTCGTACCTGCGCTTATTTTTCAATCTCATTCGATCACCGCATCATCGACGGCGCCGTCGCCGATCAGTTCCTCGCCTTCGTGAAGAAAACCATCGAGACCTTTCCGGAGACCGGACTCTAGGATGCCACGCACTCTTACGATCCAACGCTCAACGGTGCCATCGAGTGATCGCGCCAACTACGCGAAGCGCCTCAAGGCGCTTCAATCGCACTACAAGGCTGCCAACTGCCGCTTCTGGGTCTTCGAGGAATCGTCGCTGCCCGGAGCCTTCATCGAATTCACCGAGGCCGACGACGAGCAGACGCTCACCGTCGCTCACGCGAGCGCTCCGCACAAGACGATGGATCCGTCGCGCGTATACCAGGAGGTCGAGCTCTAGCATGCCCACGCGCTCACTCGAAGTTGGTGGACAGAAATGGGAAGTGTATCCGTCCGGCTACATCACGCAGTACACACAGGACGAATACGGCCTGATTTTCTCGCGCGGCGCGGACAAGAAACGCGAGCTGCGCGTCACTCGCTACTCGCCGCAGGGGACGCGCTCGCGCGACCAGGCGTTCGCCGAGCTGTCGGACGCGCAGCTCAAAGAGCTGTTCGATCAATCACAGCCAAGCTTCACGTCGCCTGAGGCCGGCTACGAGCGGTGAGCGCAGCGGCGGGCGGGCCGGCGTTCGTCGACCTCCACACCCACTCGACCGCCTCTGACGGCACACTCCCACCTGAGCGCGTAATAGAGGCAGCGGAGAGCTGCGGCCTCGCGGCTCTCGCGCTTACGGATCACGACACCATAGACGGCGTTCGTCCCGCGCGCGAAGCGGCGGAGCGCGCCGGGATTCGCGTGATCGCCGGAGTCGAGCTGAGCGCTTATGATCAGGACAATGAAGTTCACCTGCTCGCGCTTCATCTCTCCCAGTTGGGGCCACTCGAAAGGCGGCTGACCGATCTGCGAGCTGCGAGACACGCCCGCGCGGGAAGGATAGTCGACCGGCTCAACGAACTCGGCATCGCGCTGACACTGGATGAGGTCCTCCAGCAATCAAATGGCGGAGCGGTTGGGCGACCACACGTTGCGCGAGCGATGATTGCCCGTGGAGTTGTGGGTGATTTTCGCGACGCCTTCACCCGCTACCTTGGCGCCAAGGGGAGCGCGTTCGTACCGAAGGACAAGCTTTCCGTTCAGGATGCCATCGCGATCGCCCACGAGGCGGGTGCAATTGCGATCTGGGCGCATCCGGGTGACGGCGGCCGGCGCGAGCGTCTCGAGCCACTGGTCGCCGCCGGGCTCGACGGCGTCGAGATCAGGCATCCCAGTCACTCGTCGGAAGACACGAAGCGCTTGCAGGCACTGACGGATTTCTTTGGGCTTGTGCCGAGCGGCGGCTCTGATTGGCACGGGGCGATGGACGGGCCACGGAGACTCGGGATGATGAACGTCCCGATCGACTGGCTGGAAAAGCAGGATGAGAGAGTCGCGTCGTTGACTTCGGTGAGGACCTGATGGAGCATCGCGCGTGGAGCTGAAAGGCAAAGTCGCGCTGGTCACGGGCGCGGGCACACGAGTTGGCCGCGCCATTGCGCTCGCGCTTGGCAACGCCGGGATGCGGGTTGGAGTTCACTACTCGAGCTCACAGAAGGGCGCCCGCGACACCGCCGAGGAAATCATCCGGGGTGGTAGTGAGGCGCGGACGCTCCCCGGCGATTTGATGGATCCTGCGACGGGGCCGCGCCTTATCGAGCACACCGTCAAGATTTTCGGCACGCTCGACGTGCTGGTGAATTCCGCCGCGGTGATGCTGCGAACTCCTGTCGGAGAAGTGCTCGTCGAAGACTGGGACGCAATGTTCGCGTTGAATCTGCGGGCGCCCTTTTTCCTCTCCCAGGTCGCGGCGCGAGCAATGGGCGAGCGCGGCGGTGCGATCGTGAACATTGCCGATCTCGCTGCGTTCGAGACCTGGCGCGGCTACATACCGCATTCCATCACCAAGGCGGGGATAGTGCAGATGACGCGAGGCCTCGCCCACGCGTTGGCCCCGAAAATTCGCGTCAATGCGATTGCGCCGGGTCCTGTACTGCTCCCTGATGGCTGGACACAGGAGCAAGCGGACAGACTCATCTCGACAACCCCGCTTGGCCGCCTCGGCGCTCCGGAGGATGTCGCCCAGGCCGTGCTGTATCTTCTCAGCGCCGACTACGTTACGGGCGAAACGATCATAGTCGACGGCGGGCGCCACATCCGCACGTGATCGCGGGAAAGAAGTACCGCCCGGGATTATATTTCATAGGTGAAATCAGAGACCACAGTTCGTGACTACGACGTCGTGATCGTCGGTGCTGGTCCGGCCGGGATGACGGCCGCGCTCTATACGGGCCGCGCCATGCTGCGCACCGCGGTGCTGGAGCGCGGATTCCCGGGCGGCGAGCTCCTCAACACCGAGTTCCTCGACGACGTGATCGGCTTTCCGAAGATCCTCGGCCACGAGCTGGCCGAGAAGTTTGCGGCGCACGCGAAACAGTTCGGCGCCGAATTCTTCGAGACTACGGGCGTCACGTCCGTGACCAAGATGCCCGACGGCTATTTTCACTCCGAGACGGATCACGGTGAGATCTTCCGCTCGCCGGCTGCGATAGTCACCGCTGGCGGAACGCCCATCAAGCTCGGGATCCCAGGTGAGCTGGAACACGCGGGGAGGGGAGTTTCGTATTGCGCGATATGCGATGCGGCGTTCTTCAAGCAGCATGTCGTCGCCGTCGTCGGCGGTGGCGACGCCGCATGCGAAGAGGCCGACTTTCTGACGCGGTACGCGAGCAAGGTCTATCTCATCCACCGGCGCCACGAGTTCCGCGCGTCAAAGATCCTGCAGCAGCACGTGTTCGAGAATCCCAAGATCGAAGTCATCTGGGACACGGTGGCCGAGAAGGTCGAAGGCGACCCGAACAAGGGCATGACGGGGCTGAGGATTCACAACCTCGTGACGAACGAAAGAAGCCTTCTCGACGCGACGGGCTTGTTCGTCTTCGTCGGATTCCGGCCGAATACCGGTGTGATCGCTGGCCACTTCGACCACGATGTGATGGGTTACGTGGTGACGGACAACGCGATGATGACATCGATTCCCGGCCTCTTCGTGGCCGGCGACCTTCGCGCGCAGCTAACGCGACAGGTCACGACTGCCTCAGGCGATGCAACGACGGCTGCCATCGCCGCCGACAAATACATCACGCGCTTCAACGAGATGAAGCGGAATGGATCGTCGGGGGCAACAGAGAACGCGGTCGAGAGCTCGCACGTGAATGCGGGCGGATACACCTGATGCGAAAACGCGGAACGGCGGCCTAGAACGGTGGACGTCAAGACATTCACCGTCGGGGCGTTTCAGGAAAACGCGTATTTGGTGGTCGACGACCGCACCAAGCGGGCTGTAATCGTCGATCCGGGCAGCGAAGGAGACCGTCTGGTCGACGCGATCGAGAATTCCGCCGCGAAGGTGGAGGCGATCTGGATCACGCACGGCCACGTAGATCACCTGGGCGCAATCGCGTCCATCAAACGGAAGTGGGACGTTCCCGTCTACCTCCACCCGGCAGACAGACGCCTTTACGAAGCGGCGTCACGACAGGCCGAAGTATACGGCATTCCGTTCGAGGAGCCGCCTCCGCCTGATCGTGAATTTGCTGATGGGCAGCGGCTGAAGCTGGGCGACGTGGAGATGGAAGTCATGCACGCGCCGGGACATTCCCCGGGTCACGTGGTGATCCACGGTGGAGGGATCGCGCTGGTCGGCGATTGCCTCTTCGCAGGCTCGATCGGAAGAACCGATCTCCCGTTCTCGAACCCGCCGCAGCTCGCTACAACGCTGGAAAAGATCTCATCGCTGCCGCCCGAGACCGTCGTCTACCCGGGCCACGGAATGGACACCACGATCGCCGAGGAGCGGGCGTCGAATCCGTTTCTAAACGGCACCGCCCGCATAGTCGGGCGTTAACATCAGGTAACATGAGCGAAAAGACCCGCACCGAAAAAGATCCGCTTGGAAAGCTCGACGTCCCGGCCGACGCGCTGTACGGAGTGCAGACGCTGCGTGCGGTTCAGAACTTCCCGATCAGCGGGATGCGTCCATTGCCAGCCTTCATCGACGCCACGATCCAGATCAAGCGCGCCGCGGCGCTGACACATAAGGAAACCGGACGGCTGCAAGCGAATCTCGCTGACGCGATTGTGAAAGCAGCCGACGAAGTTCTTGCCGGGAAACACCGAGACCAGTTCGTCGTCGACGTCTATCAGGCCGGGGCGGGAACGTCGCACAACATGAACTGCAACGAGGTGCTCGCCAACCGCGCCAACGAAATCCTCGGCGGCAAGCGCGGGACCTACACGCCAGTGCATCCGAACGATCACGTCAACATGGCGCAGTCGACGAATGACGTGATTCCAACGGCGATCAGGCTTGGGTGCCTGATGGAGCTGGCAGGGTTCGATCAGGCGTTCGAGGAGCTGGCGAAGTCGTTCGCGAAGAAGGCAAAGCAGTTCGACGACGTGCTCAAGTCCGGTCGGACGCA
>DASXYR010000256.1:0-1865 GCA_036502385.1 Gemmatimonadaceae bacterium | reverse complement strand
CACCACGCCGATCGGCGGCGGATTTACCAGCATCAACGTGACCCTGCGCAAGCGCTTCGAGCTCTACTCCAACTTCCGCCCCATTCGCAATCTTCCGCACGTGCCTACGCGCTATCCCGATGTCGATCTCATCATCGTCCGCGAAAACACCGAGGGCCTTTATTCCGGGATTGAGCACGAGGTAGTGCCCGGTGTCGTCGAGTCGCTGAAGATCATCACGGCCAAAGCCTCCACCCGCATCGCGAAATGGGCCTTCGCCTATGCTCGTGCGAACAATCGCAAGCGCGTGCATTGCATCCATAAGGCCAACATCATGAAGCTGTCGGATGGCCTTTTCCTGCGCTGCACTCGCGACATTGCCAAGGAGTATCCGGAGATCACCTACGGCGAGCACATCGTCGATAACACCTGCATGCAGCTCGTCACCAATCCCTACCAGTACGACGTGCTCGTGCTCGAAAATCTTTACGGCGACATCATCTCCGACCTGTGCGCCGCCTTCGTTGGCGGACTCGGTCTCGTACCCGGAGCGAACTTCGGCGACGAAATCGCCATCTTCGAAGCAGTGCACGGCTCCGCCCCCGATATCGCGGGAAAAGATCTGGCAAATCCGACCGCGGTGCTGCGCTCCGGATTGTTAATGTTGCGCCACCTCGGCGAACCTGAAGCCGCGCTCAAGATTCGCAACGCCCTCGAATACGTCTATCGCGACAAAAAGAATCTGACCAAAGACGTCGGAGGCTCGGCCACAACCACCCAGTTCACCGACGCCATCATCGCCGCCATGGAAACCCAGCCCGCGGCTTCAGCCGTGGTGGAGGCTTGATTTTTTTTCTTTAACAGGACGATTTCGCGTCATCCACCTGCGATTAAGAAATCGTCCTCGGATGATAAGATAACGGGTTGTTTTCGAAGTCGCACTTTCATCCATGAGTACCGCCGTCCAACCCGTCCCACCCCTGGCCGCCACTGAGACTCGCACGGTCAGCCTGCTTCGCGATTACGCCGAGCTCATAAAACTTCGCGTTACATCGCTCATCGTCATGACCGCCTGGACCGGCTTCTACTTCGCCGCCGCCAAATCCGGCGTCTCTTCCGTTTCGTGGACACTCTTCCACACCCTGCTCGGAATCGGTCTGGTATCTGCCGGCACCGCCGCCTTCAACGAAGTAATTGAACGTGACGCCGACGCACGCATGCTACGCACCGCCAACCGCCCGCTTCCTGCGAAGCGCGTGAGCCTGACCCACGCGGTGGTGGCCGCATCGCTCATGATCTTCGGCGGCGCAGCCTATCTCTGGCTCGCCACCAACGCCCTCTGCGCCCTCTTGACGCTAGCGACTTCCGCGGTGTATCTCGGCTTGTACACCCCGCTCAAGCGCGTGTCTCCCATCTGCACTTTCGTCGGAGCCTTTCCCGGAGCCATGCCGCCCGTCCTCGGCTGGGTCGCCCTCCGTAATCACGTCGATTGGCAGGCAATCGTGCTCTTCACCATCGTCTTCCTCTGGCAGTTCCCGCATTTCTATTCCATCGCGTGGCTCTATCGCGAAGACTACGAACGGGCCGGCATCCGCATGTTGCCCGTCGTCTATTCCGACGGACGCGCCACCGCCCGCGAAATCCTCCTTTATTCGCTCGCCCTGATCCCCATCAGCATGATGCCCGCTACCATCGGCATGACCGGACGAGTTTATCTAGTCGGATCGCTGTTGCTAGGTATCGCACTCTTCTACGTCGGCTGGCGTCTCGCGTCGGGAAAACTGCCCGCTACCGCCCCGCGCTCGAAAGCCCCAGCGCGTCACCTCCTCCGCGCCAGCGTGCTCTATTTGCCTCTGCTATTCGCGCTGATGATGTTGAACGTGAAG
>DASXYR010000255.1:0-2210 GCA_036502385.1 Gemmatimonadaceae bacterium | reverse complement strand
GCCATTGAGCTGCTGCTGTCGTTCCTTGCGCACCGCCATGCTGTCGGCGGCGTCCGTTGCGGCGGCCTTGTCGCGCTTCACTTCCCGCTTCGCGCGCTGCTCTTCCGCGTATTGCTTCAGGAGATCGTTCTGATCCTGATGAAGGATTCCATAGCTCGCGACGAACTGCTCGTTCGCGTGGTCGTCGATCTTGTCGGGGTGCAGCTGCTGATCGATCCACTTGTCGACGCCGATCGCGCGCACCTTGAGCACGTCACCCGGGCGAGGACCGAATGTGAGGCGACTTAGCGCCTGGATGATCTGTTGATCGGCGGGCAGCTCGCGCACGTCGGACGCGACCGTGGCTTTTCTTGCGGCCGAGGTTTGCGCGGATGCGCCGAGAGGCGCGACGACGAGCAGCGTCGCCATAGATGCAACCAGTTTTGTGATTCGCATGATCTTCCTCTATGCGTCTCTAGAGTAGACGCGCCGCTGAGCCGAGCGTTAACCCCTCTGTCTCAGGGGCAACACTGTTACAGGTCATTTACGTAGAAGGATCAGTGGCGTTGCCAACCTTCTACCCGCCTTCGTTATCTAATAAGTATCGCCACCCGCGTGGCCGTCTCTGACCGTACCCATCATTTAATGTCCTCGATCTCCGAACGACTCGCCTCCGCCCTCGGCGGATCCTACACCATTGAGCGCGAGCTCACTGGCGGCGGGATGGCGCTCGTCTTCATGGGCGAGGATCACGAGCTCGAGCGAAAGGTGGTAATCAAGATTCTCCCACCCGAGCTCGCGGCGAGCGTGTCGGCAGAAAGATTTCGCCGAGAGATCCTGACGGTTGCGCGGCTCCAGCATCCGCACATCGTACCGATCCTCAAGGCGGGCGAGCTCGACGGACTTCCGTACTTCGTGATGCCGTACGTCGACGGCGAGTCGCTCGACATCACGCTGCGCCACCGGCACACCCTCGGCGTTCGTGAGACGCTCGGCATCATGAAGGACGTCGCGCGCGCTCTCGCGTTCGCGCACGAGCGGAACGTCGTGCACCGCGACATCAAGCCCGGCAACATCCTGCTCGCATCGGGCTCGGCGACAGTGACCGACTTCGGCGTCGCGAAGGCATTGTCGTCGGCGCGCCGCTCGGGAGAAAAGGGAACCGGTCTCACCAACACCGGCATGTCGCTCGGAACCATTCTCTACATGGCGCCCGAGCAGGCAGCAGGCGATCCGGACATCGACGGACGTGCTGATATTTATTCGTTGGGCGTGACGGCGTACGAGATGCTGGCGGGGGCGGCGCCGTTCGCACGGCTCGGTCCACGCGAGATGTTGACGGCGAGACTGACGCTTCCTCCGCAGCCGCTGTCGAGCGTGCGCAAGGATGTCCCGCGTGGTTTGGAGCGGTTGATCGCGTGGTGCCTGGCGATCGATCCCAAGGATCGTCCGCAGACCGCGGCGGCGTTGGTCGAAGCGCTGGAAGATCCCGACACGCTCAGCGGGTCGTTCGTAGCGTCGGGATCGACGCCGATCCGGCGTGGAAGTCGCGCCATCCGTACGGTGGTCGTCGGCGCCCTCGCGCTCGTCGGCGCGACGGCGGTGAGCGCGGGCATCTACACGCGCATGCATCCGAACACAGCTTCAGGGCAGCTGTTGTCGAAGCCCGTGCACAAGCCCGTGAATCTCGGCGTCATCGCCGTGCTCCCATTCGTCAGCCTCGGCGCCGATTCGAGCAACGCGTATCTCGCGACGGGCGTGACGAACGCGGTTGCGGGGAAATTGATGAAGACCGACGGCATGAGAGTGCTCGCGCCCGGACGTCCGCGCTCGGTGAAGCGCCGGAGCGATACCACGTCGACCGCGTGGGTCAATGCGAGACTGGTGTTGGAAGGAACTGTGGAGCGCGTGGGAAACCGGCTGCGCGTCACGGCGCGATTGAGCAGCACCGACGACGACGTGATGCAGTGGGCCGATGTCTACGACCGCGACGTCAAGGACATCTTTTCGGTCGAAGACGAGATCGCGAGCGCGATCGCGGCGTCGGTGACGCCGATGGCGGGGCAGAAAAATCCGGCGTAGAGGATCTCGGCTTGCCTGAGCATCCACAAAACTGAAGCAGGGAGCCGTCGGCTTCGCAGCCGGAGCTCCCGAGCTTTCATGCAGGCGTTACGACGCCGGGCCAGATGTTGACGGCCTGCTGCGCGCGGGCTGAGCCCGCGGACAGAGTG
>DASXYR010000254.1:0-6642 GCA_036502385.1 Gemmatimonadaceae bacterium | reverse complement strand
ATGTCGTGCTCGCGCTCGACGCATCTCTCTCGATGCTCGCCACCGATGAGAAGCCGAGCCGTCTGATTGCGATGCGCCAGGAGATCAACCGTCTCCGCGATCTGTCGCCCGGCGATCGTTTCGCGCTGCTGGCCTTTGCCGGCAGGAGCTACATCCTCACTCCGCTGACGGTCGACAACAGCGCGCTCGATCTATTTCTGCAGAATCTGGATCCGACGATCGTCGGCCAGGGCGGAAGCTCGCTTTCGAGCGCGCTCCGCCAGGCAACCAACCTTCTCTCGCTCAACAAATCGCCGGGCGACCGCGCTATCATTCTCATGAGCGACGGCGAAGGATTCGACAACCCCGATGAGGTGCTGGCCGAAGCCAAGCGCGCTCACGACATGGGGATGACCGTGATCACCGTCGGATTTGGCACGACCGAAGGCTCGACGATTCCCATCGTTGTGAATCGGGTCGTGACCCAGAAGCGTGACCAGAACGGGAACGTCGTGGTGACGCACTACGATCCTCAGCTCCTGAAGCAGATCGCCGACGAAGCGAAGGGCGTCTTCGTCGATGCGCGGACTCTCGACAAGGCGGGAAGAATCCGTCTGGCGCTCAACAATCTCAAGGCGAATCCGCGCTCGCTCGTCTCTGGCGAGAACCTGGGCATCCAGTTCCAGTGGTTCGTGCTCGGCGCGCTCCTTCTCCTTGCGCTCGACACCTTCTCGCAGACGCGGCGTCGCTCGAGAAGGGCGATCGCCGCTGCCGCAACGACGGCGACGATGTTGCTGTTCACCGCATCGTGCCGACGGGCTCCGGAGCGCGACAAGCCGGCGATCGCGCTCTACAACGCGGGCACGGCTTTGCTCAAGCGTGATTCGCTGAAGCCCGCGATCCCATCGCTGACCAAGGCCGCCGACTCGAAGGATCTCGAGGTGAGACACCATGCAAGGTTCAACCTCGGTCTCGACTATCTGGTACAAGGCCGTCGCGCAAAGGATTCTGCCGACGTTCCCCTCGACAGCGCGCTCTTTCGCTACAAGCAGATACTCGAGGTCGCGGTAGCGGACTCCGATGCGCGCTGGAACTACGAGCTGGCGCTTCGCCAGAAAAAGGGCGGAGGGGGCGGCGGTGGTGGTGGCGGCGGGGGAGGTGGCGGTGGCGGCAAGAGCAACACGCCGAGTCCTTCGCCGGCGTCGAGCAACAACCAGGCGCCAGCACCAAAGCCGGTTCCCGGGATGACGCCGCAACAGGCCGAAGCCGTGCTCAACGCGGCAGAGGATCAGGAGACGGACGTGCAGGGCAAGCGGCAGAAGAAAAACGTCCCCACTCCACCGGCAGGCAAGGATTGGTAGCTTCGTTGTCAGCATGCCGTTGATTTCAATTCTTCCGAGCGCAGTAGCGGATCAGATCGCCGCGGGCGAAGTAGTGGAGCGTCCATCGTCCGTCCTGAAAGAGCTCGTCGAGAACGCGATCGACGCTGGCGCGACGGCGATCGAGGTGACGGTTGAGGATGGTGGCCGGAAGCTCGTACGCGTGAGCGACGACGGCACCGGAATGTCGGCCGACGACGTGCCGCGCGCCCTGGCGCGTCATGGCACCTCCAAGATCCGAAAGGCGGCCGATCTCGTTGGCGTGTCGACATTCGGTTTTCGCGGCGAAGCGCTGCCAGCGATCGCATCGGTCTCGCACTTCGAGATTCAGACGGCATCTGAGGATGGCGAGGGCACGTCGATCAAAGTGATGGGCGGACAGATGGGGCAGCCCGAACCAATCGCGCGTCGTCGCGGAACCACCGTCTCCGTATCTCAGTTGTTCTACAATCTCCCGGCGCGTCTCAAGTTCCTGCGCAGCGCCCGCTCAGAGTGGAGGAGTGCGGTGGAGTCGCTGACCGCGTTGGCATTGACGCAGCCGGGAGTCCGGATCCACGTCTCGCACGACGGAAAGAACGCTCTCACTCTGCCCCCTGTGGCGAGCGTCCGCTCTCGACTCGGCGCGCTCTGGGGCGGCCGATATGCCGAGGACCAGCTCGATGTGGATGATGTCGCCGGACCAATTCATACGAGCGGCCTGGTTCAGCGCCCCGCGGATGTGGGTACTTCGACGCGTCGAACGTTTCTCTCGATCAACGGCCGGGCTGTGCGCGACAATGGAATCGCGCGCGCCGTTGAGGCGGCGTATCGATCCACGATCGTCGCCGGCGTCAGGCCGTCGTTCTTTCTGAACGTCACGGTTCCGGCGGATTCCGTCGATGTCAACGTGCATCCCGCGAAGGCGGAGGTTCGCTTCCGGGACCGATGGACCGTCGAGCGCGCAGTCGAGACCGCGGTGCGGCGCGCCCTCGGGAATTTCGAGAGCGCCGCATCGCTCGGATTTCGCGGATCGAGCTTTGTCTTTCGGCCGGCGGACCTTCCGCCAAACCCCGGCGCTGAAATCCTGCAGCCTCCGATCGATCGCGACGCCCCGCTCTTTGAGTCCTCGCCGGTGGATTACACGAGCGTAACGAGCGTTATCGCCGATGAAGAGACGGGAGAAGTCGCTGCTCCCGCCGCTCCCATTCCGCCGCTCATTCAGCTGCGGCGCACTTATATCGCGTTCGAGCACGAGGACGGCCTCGTTCTCATCGACCAGCACTCGGCGCACGAACGCGTACTCTATGAGCAGTTCATCCACACCCTCGAGAGTGGTGCCGCCCCCGCGCAGAGGCTCCTTCTCCCATTGACTCTCCACCTCGGGCCGGCCGAGGGCGAGGCGTTCGACGCCAATCGCGAATACCTTGAGCGGCTGGGTTTCGAGGTGGAGGGATTTGGCGGACACACGTTGATCGTCAATACCGTACCGATGCCCCATCCGCGCTTCGACGCCGAGCGTTGTCTCCGAGAGACGCTCGATGCATTGACCGGAGATCGTATAGCCGGCGCTGCGGCAAAGCACGAGCGGTTAGCCTCGACTGTCGCGTGCAAGGCGGCAATCAAGGCCGGTGAGGAGCTCTCCGGTGGGGAGATGCGCGCGCTCTTCGCGGCGCTCAGGGACACGACACTGCCCGCGCACGACGTTCACGGAAGGTCGACGATCGTTCATCTCACATGGGACGAAGTCGAGCGGAGGTTCGGCCGTCGCTAAGATCCGGATCATCTGCGGTCCGACCGCAGCGGGCAAATCGGCGCTGGCGATGGAGCTGGCGCGCACCTACGGCGCGGCAATCGTCAGCGCGGATTCGCGACAGATATATCGGGGCTATGACATTGGGACCGCCAAGCCGACGGCAGGCGAGCGTGCAAGCGTCAGGCACTTCGGAATCGATATCGCCGATCCGGCGCAGCGATACTCCGCAGCGCGATGGGCAACCGATGCGCGAGAGTGGATGGCAGACGCCCGTCGACAGCGGATGCACGCAGTCCTGGTCGGTGGAACCGGCCTCTACCTTAAAGCGCTCGTCAATCCGCTGTTTCCCTCGCCGCCACTCGACGCAGAACGACGGGCGAAGCTCGAGCGCGAGTTGGAATCGCTATCGGTCGAGGAGCTGAGACGCTGGTGCCTGGAGCTCGATCCAGCGCGTGCGCACCTGGGACGAACCCAGCTCACCCGCGCAATCGAAACCGCTCTGCTGGCGGGTTCGCGCGTGAGTGATCTTCACGCCGCGCATAACTCACGCGCTCAAGTCGGTCACGATGTTCTTGCCGCCAGCTACCTCGTGGTTGATCCCGGGTCGGTGCTTGCGTCGCGCATCGAGGCGCGCGTCGACAGCATGATCGAGAGTGGCTGGCCCGAAGAGATTCTCGGATTGTCGCGAATCACCTCACCGGATGCGCCCGCCTGGAAGGCCAGTGGGTACGGCACAATGCGTTCTCACGTGCAAGGCGCGATCGATTTGTCATCCGCGCGGGAGCGGGTCATTATTGAGACAAGACAATACGCCAAGCGGCAGCGCACGTGGTTCAGGCATCAGTTGCCAACGGCCGCTGTCACGCATTTAAATCCTGACGATTCTCGCGCTCTGACCATCGCGCGCGACTGGTGGGAGAAAGCCGAGTGAAGATTGGAATCACCTGCTACCCGACGTACGGCGGGTCGGGCGCCGTCGCGACGGAGCTCGGCATCGCGCTGGCGGACCGCGGGCACGAAGTACACTTCATCACCTACCGCCAGCCGTTCCGGCTCCCGTCCTTTCTTCCGCGGGTCTTCTTTCACGAAGTGGACGTGGGGCGATATCCGCTCTTCGAGTTCCCGCCCTATGATCTCGCGCTCGCCGTTCGCATGCACGAAGTTGTGCGGACGCACGGGCTCGAGCTGCTCCATTGTCACTACGCGATTCCACATGCGACCAGCGCGTGGATCGCGCGGGAGATGCTGCGGCAGACCAACGAAGACGTGCATCTCATCACGACGCTTCACGGAACCGACATCACGATCGTCGGTCAGGATCCCTCGTTCTATCCGATAACCAAATTCTCGATCGAGAAATCCGACCGCATCACGGCTGTCTCCGAGTATTTGCGGGATGAGACTTGTCGGGCGTTCGGATGCGAGGGACTCGCGATCGACGTTATTCACAACTTCATCGACCCCGACATCTACAACCGCGAGAAATATCCGCCGCTGCTCAAGGATCAATTCGGGCGATCGAAGCCGATCCTGATGCATGTCTCCAACTTCCGCGCGGTAAAGCGCGTCCGGGACGTCGTCCGCATCTACGCGGAGGTGAACCGCGAGCTGCCATGCGTGCTGGTGATGATCGGAGACGGACCCGACAGGCCCGCCGCCGAGGAAGAGGCGCGCATGCTCGGCGTGGAGGAGTCGGTATCGTTTCTCGGAAAGCTCGATCAGATCGCGCCACTTCTCGCCGCAGCCGACCTGTTTCTGCTTCCAAGCCAGAGCGAATCGTTCGGACTGAGCGCACTCGAAGCGCTGGCCTCTGGAGTGCCGGTCGTCGGCAGCAATGCCGGTGGACTTCCAGAAGTCGTCCGCGACGGTGAAACGGGAATTCTTTGCCCGGTCGGAGACATACCCGGAATGGCAGCTGCGTCCCTGGAGATCCTGCTCGACCAGAAGCGATGGAAGGAGCGCAGCCGCCTCGCCATTACCGACGCCCGCGAGCGTTTCTCGCGGGACGCAATCGTTACCAAGTACGAATCGCTGTATCGCCAATCACTTCCCACCAATACCCCATGACTCCGCTCCAGGCGATCGCCCTCGGCCTCATTCAGGGGCTGTCAGAGTTTCTTCCGATCAGCAGCTCGGCGCATCTCACGCTCATGCCGTGGCTTCTCGGCTGGGAAGATCCCGGACTCGCATTCGATGTTGCGCTGCACTTTGGGACGCTACTCGCGGTGCTCTGGTATTTCCGGATGGAATGGCTGACGTTGATCAAAGCGGCGTTCGGCATCGTCACCACCGGTCGCATCGAGACCCCGGAAAAGCGGAAGGTGATCTATCTCATCGTGGCGACGATTCCCGGGGCGATAGGCGGACTTCTGCTACAGTCGAAAGCCGAATCCGCGTTCAGGAGCCCGCAGATCATCGCGATCGCGCTGATCGTGATGGGAATCGTGCTCTGGCTCGTCGACAAGCTCGTCGACCAGCGGCGCGTATTGGGTGAGATGCGGTGGGTGGATGCCTTGCTCATCGGACTTTCGCAGGTGATCGCTCTCATCCCGGGCGTCTCGCGCTCCGGCTCGACGATCACGACTGGACGAGGACTACGTTTCGATCGCGAGAGCGCGGCGGAGTTCAGTTTTCTAATGAGCATGCCGATAATCGCCGCCGCGGTCGTCATGGAAGGTCCGAAGGCTCTTGCCGGCGGAATCTCGAATGAACTGATATCCGGGGTGGCCGCGTCAGCGATCAGCGGATGGCTCGCCATCTCGATTCTAATGCGATTCGTGACCAAGCACAGCTACGGGATTTTTGCGTTTTACCGGATCGTGCTTGGAATCGCGGTGCTGGCGGTGATATACGCGCGCGGATGACGAGGTTCTGCTCGACGGCGCGAGCGCCAGCGAGCTGTGTGGTACGCTCGCTATTCCGAGGGTCGAGCTTCTGGAATCGACCACGTCGACACTCGATGTTGCCCACCGGCTCGCAGCCGAAGGGGCACCCGCGGGCACGCTCGTGATCGCCAACGAACAGACCGCGGGCCGCGGCAGAGGCGGCAAGAGCTGGCAGTCGTCGCCGGGCGCCGGACTGTGGCTTACTCTGATCGAAAGGCCGGCTGACACTTCCGGACTGGGAGTTTTGTCTTTGCGCGTTGGGCTGGCAGCCGCTGAAGCTCTCGATCGCTTCGCGCCCGAGCCAATCCGACTCAAGTGGCCGAACGATCTCTACATCGACCGATCGAAGCTCGCGGGAATTCTGGTCGAAGCGCGCTGGCGCGAACAATCGGTGGAGTGGATTGCGATCGGACTCGGGGTGAACGTCCTCCCGCCGGAGAACATCAGTGGCGCCGCGTGGCTTGAACCAGGCACTTCGCGCATCGATGTTCTAACAGAACTCGTCCCTGGGCTGCGCGCCGCCGCGTTCGACATCGGCCCGCTCAACGAAGGCGAGCTGGAGGCGTTCAACGCTCGAGATCTGGCGCGCGGGAGGGCATGCACCGAGCCTGCGCGGGGATGGGTAGCTGGAATCAATTCGGAGGGAGAGCTCCTGGTTACAATCGCT
>DASXYR010000253.1:0-3615 GCA_036502385.1 Gemmatimonadaceae bacterium | reverse complement strand
GTAGCAAGAGACTCTGGCTGGGTGCCCGCTCGCGAGCGCAAGCCGCGAGTGGGCTGACAGAGGCTCGATGCGTGTAAGCGAGCTAGCCGCCCGGAGTCGGATACCCTCGCCCGACTGACCGGGAACAATCTCAGTACCGCGAGATCAACGCTTGACGCCGCCCGACGCGGTTGCCGGAGTTCCAGAAGGCCGCGCCACAACTGAAGCATTCCCGTCCGAGATGTACGCGTTCCCAGTCGACTCCAATTTCGTGATCATGGACTCGATCGCATTCCCAATGACCTGAATCCTAGGAGTCACTCCGGGATTAAAGGAAGGATCGTACGGACTGCGCATCGGCCCACCCGCGACCTCGAACACGACCTCATAGTTGTAACTCGTGGTCTTGCCGGTTTTGGGATTCGTCCAGCTCCCGTGACTCGCGAGCGCGCGGTTCTTCGGCCACAGCCCTTGAGGGAGTGCCATCGATCTCACCTTGTAACCAGGCACCGCCGAATCGATCGCGAGCGCGCACTGCGCGATCTGCTGCTGCACGGCGGCGTCGGGATACTTGCTCAGCTGCATGTGCCAGAGCGTGTGATTGCACAGCTCGAATCCGTTGTCGGCGAGCCACTTCACCTTCTGGAATCGCCAGTTCGATTTCTGCCCCTTCACTCCACGATCGCCGAAGAAGTTGTGTCCGGCGGCGGCTCCCGAGAGGAGGCAATACACGGACTTGTTGTTCCAGTCCGGATGCGTCTTTCTGAAGTCGAGCCAGATTCCCATGCCGCTGTTGGGATCGATCTCCAGCTTGCCGTTGTTCTCGATGTAGCTGAACTGCTCCGGCGACGCATCGTCAAATACGAACACGACGGGCGACAATCCTTTCGGAAGATTCAGCTTCTTGTCCAGCACATCGGTCATGTTGACCGGACGATATCCGCGGTTGTATAGCAGCTCGAGATCCTTTCGATACTGGCCGCGCTCCCGCGCGTAGTCGGCGTTGTGGTCGGTGATCAGGTGATATTCCAGCACCATGATCCGGCCCATTTCGTTAGGAACTCTGTTAGGGTTGGGAGTGCCGGGAAGCGCCGAATTGGGCGCCGTCGCACCCCCGGCAGCCGCGGAAGTTCCACCGGGATCGGACGCGTAACTCGCGCTCGAACCCTGCGTAGTGGAGGTTGGACCCGAGAGGTCGCCGGCGGTGTTTGATGTGGCTGCGACCTGCGTGCTCTGATCCGTGGTGCTGGACGTGGCGGCGGCAGAAGCCGATTGTGTGCCGCCCTTGCAGGCGAGCGCGACAAAAATGACTGAGACAACGAGAGGACGGTACATTTTTCCGACTATGAGGATTTTTAAGGGCAGGCAGAGCTTGATCCTGCATACCCTACTCGCAATAAGCATTCTTGCAGTCTACTTCACCGATACCTGGTTGGGGACGTGCGGGTTCGACTCGTGCCCAACCCCGCGCGACATCCAGACGTTCCAGCCCGATCAGGGCGGCAGGATCCTCGACCGCTACAACCGCGTCATGGGGCGGCTCGAGGTCGTCCGCCGCGTCAACGTGTCTCTCAAGTCGGTGCCGGAGTTCGTGCAGCAGGCGTTCATCGCCACCGAAGACCGCCGTTTCTACCAGCACAACGGGCTCGACTGGCGCGGATTCTTCCGCGCGCTCGTCACCAACCTGAAAGCCGGAGGCACGCGCCAGGGCTTCAGCACCATCACCATGCAGGTCGCCCGCAATACGTTCGCGGTTCGGAAGTACCCCGCGCGCTCGCTCCGGCAGAAGCTCACCGAGCTCCGGCTCTCGCGCCTCATCGAGCGCTCACTCACCAAGCAGCAGATCCTCGAGCTGTACTTCAACGTCATCTACATGGGGAATGGCGTGTACGGCGTCGAAGCAGCGAGCAAGGATCTGTTCGGACGCGACATCAATCAGGTCACCATGGCGCAGGCGGCACTCCTCGCGGCGCTTCCGAAAGCGCCGTCAGCGTACACCCCACGCCGTCATCCTGACCGCGCGCTCGCGCGACGCAATCTCGTGCTCTCCCTCATGGTGCAGCAGGGCTACATCTCGGCCAACCGTCTGCCGGGACTGCAGGCGGAGAAGCTCAAGATCGCGCGCGACGAATACCGGCCGAGCGATCCGAACGACTCGTACGCGCTCGACGCGGTGCGCGCGATCGTCGACTCCATCATCCAGGGCGGCACGAACGACATCGTCGACCTCACCGTGAGAACGACGCTCGACCGCAACGCGCAGATCGCTGCCGACAAAGCGGTGCGTCGGCACGCCGCGGCGATACAATCGGAGACAGGTCGTCGGGCGCTCATTCAGGGCGCGATGGTGGCGATCGATCCGCGCAACGGCGACATTCGCGCGATGACCGGCGGCCGCTCGTACGAGCGCGGCGCATTCAATCGCGCGCTTCTCGCGCACCGCCAGCCCGGCTCTGCGTTCAAGCCATTCGTCTACGCGGCCGCAATGGCTGCCGGATACACGCCGTCGTCCGAGGTAGACGACATCCCCATCGACGTCCTTCAGGGCCGCGACGTCTGGTCGCCATCCAACTACGGCAACGATTACGCGGGGAGAATCACCTTCCGCAAGGCGCTCATCAACTCCGCGAACGCGGCGACGGTGCGCGTCAGTCAGGCGGTTGGAATCCCCCGCATCATCGACGTCGCGCACAGAAACGGAATCGTCAGCGCGCTTCCCAACGTTCCGTCCATGGCACTCGGCTCCGCCGAGGTGACACCGATGGAGCTTGTCACGGCGTACGCACCATTCGCGAACGGCGGATTCAAGGTGAAGCCGCGCCTCGTACGCAGCATCGAGACCGCCGACGGCACGCAGATCTGGGCGCAGGAGGAAGGCAAGGGAACGCCGGTGATGACGCCGCAGGATGCGTATCAGGTGACGTCGATGCTGCAATCGGTGGTGGACTACGGCACCGGCAGAACGATTCGCGATTACGGGGTGCGCGGCCTGGTCGCCGGAAAAACCGGAACGACGAACAGCGGCACCGACGTCTGGTTCGTCGGATACACGCCGACGATCATCGCGGGCTTCTGGTTCGGCTTCGACACGCCGGCGTCAATGGGCAGCGACGCCTCCGGCGGACGTCTCGCCGCGCCGGCGTGGGCCGAGTTTTATCAGGGAGGTTGGAAAGAGACCGCGCTGCCGACGGCGTGGAATCCGCCGCCCGGAATGTCGATGGCGGTCATCGATCCGACGACGGGATATCTCGCGACCGAGTGGTGCCCGGTGAGAAGGAACGAGTACTACAAACCCGGAACCGAGCCGACGATACCGTGCCCGAATCACGGGCCTGACAGCGGAGATGATCAGCAGCAGAATCCCGACTGGCAGAACCAGAGAGACTGGTCGAACGATTTCGGCAAGAAAATCAGCAAAGCCTTGGGCAAGATCTTCAAGTTCTAGCCGCTCGGCATTCTGGCATTGTCGCGCGGGTCGTCGGGTGGAGTGGGGAGCTCCGGCGACGACGGTCGCTCGGTCGGAGCCCCTCACTACGCTCCCTCGCTCCGCTCGGTCGCGGGTCTCCTCCGGTCGCGGCCTTGCACGTCGCCTGCGCAGGACCCCCTCCGACTTCCCTGTCTGGCATCCCCGCAAGG
>DASXYR010000252.1:0-4331 GCA_036502385.1 Gemmatimonadaceae bacterium | reverse complement strand
CCGTCCTTCGAGCGGCGAAAGTCGGCGAGCCGCTCGGTGAGACGATGCGCTAGCTGGATCGGCATCGGCATCAGCTCTTCGGTCTCGTCGCTGGCGTAGCCAAACATCATGCCCTGATCGCCGGCGCCGCCGTGATCGACGCCCTGCGCGATATCGGGCGATTGCTTGTCGATGGTGCTGATGACGGCGCACGTCTTCGAATCGAAGCCCATGTTAGCGTCGTTGTAGCCGATCCTGTCGATCGTGGAGCGCACGATCTCAGGAACGTTCACATAGGTCTTGGTGGTGATCTCGCCGGCAACGCAGGCGAGGCCTGTCGTAACGAGAGTTTCACAGGCGACGCGCGCCTGGGGATCGTCGGTCAGAATTGCGTCGAGAACTGCGTCCGAGATCGCGTCCGCGACCTTGTCAGGATGGCCTTCGGTGACGGATTCGGATGTAAAGAGATGTCGATCGAGCACGAAATTCCTCTAGGGAATATGAGAGATCGGCGGCAACGGTCGCACGCCGTACTATTCGTGCGCCGAGGAGGACTTCAGTCCACCGTTAGCCCTCGAAGATATTTCCTTCGGCAGAGCCAGGCAACCCGTCGCGCAGGAAAGGCGCGTCACCAAACGCCGACAACAGTCGCCGGCGCAGCTCACCTTCGGCCTCACGAGCGGTCTTCGATTCGAGCGCGGCGTTTGCCGCTTCGGCCGCCACGGCAACGCTGACTCCCCGCACAATTCGCTTGACGAGCGGAACAGCGCGGCCGGCGACGCTCAGCGAGCGGACGCCAAGTCCGATGAGCGCGAACGCCATCAGCGGCTGGGACGCCATCTCGCCACAGACGGCAACCTCGAGGCGATGCGCGACCCCGACATCTACGATCCGCTTGACGAGCGTCAACACGGCTGGATGCAGCGGAGTAAATCGCGATGCGAGGTTCGCGCTCCCGCGATCGACGGCGAGCGTGTACTGGACGAGGTCGTTGGTTCCGATGCTGAAGAAGGAAACATCATCCACGAGCGTATGGATCGAGAGAGCGGCCGCCGGGGTCTCGACCATCACTCCCAATGGGAGCTCATGGCGGTACTCGACGCCTCTCTCATCCAGCTCGGCGGCGGCTTCCTTGAGCAGCTGCTTCGCCTGCCTCACCTCGTCCAGCGTGATGATAAGAGGGAACATGATCCGAACGTCGCCGTGCATCGCCGCGCGCAGCAACGCACGCAGCTGCGTCTTGAACAGCTCCGGCTCGTCGAGGCACATCCTGATCGCCCTCCAGCCGAGGAAGGGATTCGGATCGGTTGGATAGCCGCCGACCGGCAGCTTGTCTCCACCGACATCGAAGGTGCGAATGACGACCGGTCGCCCGCCGAACGCTTCGACGACGTGCCGATAAGCGCGGTATTGTTCCTCTTCGTCAGGCATCGTGGCGCGCCCGACGACGAGAAACTCGGTGCGCATGAGACCCACGCCTTCGGCGCCGCTGTTAGCGGCCGCCTCGGCCTCTTCCGGGAGGTCGACGTTGGCGCGCAACGTTACCCAATGCCCGTCGAGCGTCACCGAATCGGCCTTCGACATCGCCTGCAGCTCGGCGGCCTCGGTCGCTTCGTGCGCGCGGCGATCGCGGTACGTGGCGAGAACGGCAGGCGACGGATTGATCACCAGCATCCCGGTCGTGCCGTCGAGGATCACGTGCTCATTGCCGCTCAGTCGCTCCGTTGCATCGCGTAATCCGACCACCGCGGGAAGTCCGAGCGACCGCGCGAGAATCGCCACGTGTGACGTCCGGGTACCGGCATCGGTCGCGATACCGATGATCGCCTCGCGATCCAGCTGCACGGTCAGACTCGGCGTGAGGTCGTGCGTGACGAGGATCTTGTTCGAGCCCTTCGGGAGGTCCACCGGATCGTGATCGGGAAGTCCGAGGAGGATCGAGAGCACGCGAATGTGGACGTCGATCAGATCACCCACGCGCTCGCGGAGCAAGGAGCGCGCGTGATCCGCGAACTGCTGGCGCCATTCGAACAGCACGAGATCGAACGCTTTCTCCGCTCCCAGGTTCTGGTGAATCAGCTCCTCGACCTGGCGGAGCAGCTCGCCATCCTGGAGTATCGAGAGCTGCACATCAAAGATGGCCGCCTCTTCGGGACCCGCGTTTCTTTCGGCGCGGGCCCTCACGTGGCGCAGCCTCTCGGACGCCACCTCGAGTGCCTGGTGGAATCGTTTGATCTCGGCGCCAATCGCTTCGTCAGGAATGATGCGATGGCGAACGTCGGGGACTTCCCACCGGAGAAGGTGGACGGCTCCGTCCACGATCCCGGGAGACGCCGGCATGCCGGCAAGCCCCACTGCCATCAGCTCTCCCCGAACTTGTTCGCGATCACGGCTGCGAGTGCGTCGAGAGCGGCGTCGGCGTCGTCGCCGGTAGCGCGCAGAATTATCGTCGACCCGAATTCGGCGGCGAGCATCATCACCCCCATGATGCTCTTGGCGTTCACCTCGAGATCGTCGCGGACGATGATGATGTTGCTCTTGAACTTTCCCGCCGTTTTCACGATCTCGGCGGCCGGGCGCGCATGTATGCCCAGCTTGTTGAGGATTCTGACTTCGCGCTCAGGCATCAGGTTAGGATCGAGTAGAGAACGAATACCGCGAGAACTCCGAGGGCAATGCGCCATCCTTCCGCCCGTTCGCGCAGTCGGGCAAGGATCAGCAGTCCGACCAACGCCGCTACTACGATACCACCAACGAGAGCCCTGCTCGGCCCCACAACCCGCTGAAGCGCGATTGGCAGCGCGACTCCCGCGACAAGCGCCGTGGCGCTTCCGATGTATTGCGGTCCCCGCCGCAGAACCGGATTGCCAAGCGCCGAGGCCACGTTGAGACCCCGCGCGAGGCCAACGTGGAGTCCCCATGCCCTGAGCAGGAAATGTCCCGCGTTGTACAACAAAAGAAATGTACCGACAACTGCCAGGGCAGAGCCTCCCGTCCCGAAAACACAGAGCGCGACCACCGAACAGAATGGAAGCCAGCTAGCCCAGACGAGGCGGTCGCCGAGGCTGCCGAGCGGGCTCGCGAGCGCGCTCCGAAAGCGCTCGATGCGCGCAGGATCCACGCCCTCGAGCTCGGCCCGCGTCAAAGCGCCAACCGCGATTCCAGTCAGATATGGGTGCGCGTTGAAATACCGCGACTCGCGCGCAAGGGCGGAGCGATACGCCGGTCCGTTCACGCCACCGGGAAGAAATCTCAGCGCCGGCTCCATGACGAAACCTATGCCAGTGCCGAGGAGGGTCTCGTAATTCCACGAGCCCTGCACCGCGAGCATCCGCACGAACATCGCGAGCTTCACCCGAAATGGCAGTCCGAAGCCAGGGAGCGGCGTTGAGGTCACGCGATGACCCTCGTTGCGAGGTAGATGCCGATACCGGCCACGAAGTACCAGATGATGTGACGAACCGAATGAAAGACTTTCCAAAGCGCGCCGCCCGCGACCATCGCCGCCACGACGACGACCACTGCCCGGGAGTACTCCGACTCGCTTCCCCACGTCGCTACGATCGCGCGCACGAGCGGCGAGAAGATGAGCATTGCGAGCGTCGTGACGATTGCGCCGCGAACGAGGTCGAGCGTCATTCCAGAGAGGTGTAGCGAGAGAAGTGCGTCGCGCGATCCGTTCTCGATTTGCACGCGGCTTCGCTCGAGACGTCGTGCGATCATCCGGCGCAGCACCACCATACTCGAGCCACTGATGCTCGCGGTGAGCAGCGCCGCCAGCATTGATGCCGGGAGTGCCCCGGGCAAGCCTCTGGCCTCCGCCGCGAAGAGCGCTCCGCCAACCACTCCTGCCGAACCCCATTCCGGGTAGCGCGAAGCACCGAACGGCAGCGTGTCGAGCGCAATCAGCTCCAGAACAACGCCGATGAGGAGGCCGGATTCGGGGTGGCCGATGAACGCTCCCGCGAGCGTCGCCGACACGATCGGCCTTGCTATCATCGCCTGTGGAAAGGTCACCACATCGAGCCCAAGCAGCGCGCCAAGAAGCGCGATCGGAAGTACCTCGAGAAAGCTCATTTCGATTCGCCATCGAGAACTTCGGCGAGTGGGACAGCCCGCGCCGACGGCACGTCCTGCGCGGTGACTTCGACACCCGAACCTTCGAGCGCGCGCAATTGCTGTTCTTCCACGGGCGTGAGGAAGACGTAACGGAGCTTCTCGTCGCGCCCGGCGCGGTAGTGCACGCCCCCGATGTTGACACTCCCGATCGCCTTGACGCCCTTTGCGAGACGGAGCATGCTGTCGACGTCGCCCGTGATGAGAATTCCGGGACGGGGATCGTCAGCGTATTT
>DASXYR010000251.1:0-4755 GCA_036502385.1 Gemmatimonadaceae bacterium | reverse complement strand
ATCGTCGAGATTTTCTCGCACTCGGCGGAATCGCCTCCGCCGCATTTCTCGCCGCCTGCAATTCGCGCGGGCCGAAGTCCGCCGAGAGGTTGCTCAGGTATGCGGAGCGCAAGAACCGAGGTGTCGAGCGCGCTTTGTTCCGCCATACTTCCATGGACGTTGTGCCGCCAAACGCATTCGCGGCCGGGAACAAGCTGCCGAGCTACTTCGTGTCGTCCACCGTTCCCGTTTGGGACGAGAGCGTGAGGGGGAAATGGAGGCTCGAAGTGAGCGGCCTGGTTTCGAATCCGCTTTCTCTCACCCTCGAAGATCTCCAGCGGCTCCCCCAGGTGTCGAGGCGCGTCAATCACTATTGCGTCGAAGGCTGGACCGCGGTCGAAACCTGGAACGGTTGTGCGTTCAGCGAGCTTGCTAAGGTGGCGCGCGTCTCGTCCGAAGCACACTACGTCGATTTCCAATCGTTCGACGACGACTACCACGAGAGCTGGGATATCGAGAGCGCCATGCACCCTCAGACGGTTGTCGCCTATGGACTTGACGGAAAGATGCTCGAGCCGGCGCACGGTGCTCCAGCACGCGTTTTTTCACCCATCAAACTGGGGTACAAGAACACGAAATACCTCACGCGCATTGTCTTCCTGCCGAAGATGAACGGCGGGTACTGGAGCGATCAGGGTTACGAGTGGTACGGGGGGACCTAAAGCCCCGGCGGTCGGATCGATTGGCGACGGCTGGCGATCGCGAGAATAAAACTGCGCGATACGGCCGCTGAGATGCTAACGGATCCGCGTCTTCGGCGGAGTTTCGTTGAGGCGCGAGTTGGCGTCGCCGATTCCGCGGCGGGCGGCCCCGCGGAATAGCAGCACTTCCTTCAGGTATTTGCGGTTCATCAGCGCGCCGATGATCAGCAGCGATGCGCCCGCCAGCACGCTGATCGTCCCCCACCGCCACGTGTCCCGGCCAACCAGGGCGGCCGCCATGCAGAACGTGCCAAACGCCACCAAGGTCTGCCCAGCCTTGTGCGGCACCGCACGGGCTCGCCGGCGGCGCTCACGGAGGGGAGCGACCCCGCCGGCCTGCCAGGCGTCCAGGAGTATCGTAAGTCCCACCAGAGCGATCAGGACGCCAAGAAGTATCGGCAGCTGTTCCAGCTTCATATGAATCAGGAATGCAAGAAGGGGGCGCAAATGCTACAGCACCCGGCGCCCAGTGCGCTGAGGCCTGTTATTTTGAAGCAATGAAGAGCCAGTTGGAGCGGGTGCGATCTACGACCATACTCGCCGTGCGTCGCGACGGTGAGGTTGCCCTCGGCGGCGATGGTCAGGTTACCGTGGGACAAACGGTCATGAAGTCCAACGCGCAGAAAGTCCGGACGCTGCGTGGTGGAAAATTGCTCGCGGGATTCGCCGGCGCCGCCGCCGACGCGTTTACGTTGTTCGAGAAGTTCGAGGAAAAGCTCGAGCGATATCCGGGCAACCTCCCGCGCGCCGCGGTAGAGCTCGCAAAAGACTGGCGCAGCGACCGCGTGCTTCGACGACTCGAAGCGCTCCTCGCCGTCACCGACCGCGAGCACGGATTTATCATCTCGGGAACGGGCGACATCATCGAGCCTGACGATGGAATTCTGGCGATCGGCTCCGGCGGGTCGTATGCGCTTTCCGCGGCCCGCGCGCTCGTGGAAAACACCGATCTGCCCGCCCGCGATATCGTACGGAAGGGCCTCGAGATCGCCGCCGAGATCTGCATCTATACGAACGCGAACATCACCGTTCTGGAGCCAGGCTGATGGCGTCGCCACGCACGCAACAGGCGCTGGAGCGGTTGGCGGGTCTCACGCCGAAGCAGATCGTGGAAGAGCTCGATCGCTACATCGTTGGTCAGGGCGACGCGAAGAAAGCCGTGGCGATCGCGCTCAGGAATCGCTGGCGCCGGCAACGCGCGCCGGAGTCGATCCGCGACGAGATTTCGCCCAACAATATCATTCTCGTGGGACCAACCGGCGTCGGGAAAACCGAAATCGCCCGCCGCCTCGCGAAATTGGCCGGTGCGCCGTTCGTGAAGGTCGAGGCATCGAAGTTTACCGAGGTCGGATACGTCGGCCGCGACGTGGAATCGATGGTCCGCGATCTCGTTGAGAGCGCGATCAACATGGTGCGCGGGGAGCGCGAAGGTGAAGTGCAGGAAATCGCGAAACAGAAAGTCGAGGAACGTTTGCTGGACCTTCTGCTGCCGGTGCCATCCGACATCAAGCACGCTGCACCAAACCCGTCCGCCGCGGCTGGGGGAGCGCATCTCTTCGTCGTATCCCCTGGCGGCTCCGTCTCTCAGGAGACAGACGCTTCCGAAGTGCGCTACAATCGCACGCGTGAAAAACTGAAGCAGCTGCTTATCGACGGACAGATGGACGACCGTGAGATCGAGATCGAGGTCACGCAGCAATCGCCCATGATGTTCGACATGATGGTTCCACAGGGGGCGCCCGAGGGGCTGGACAACATCTCCGAGATGCTCAAGGACATGCTTCCGAAGCGCAAGAAGCGCAGAACCGTCAAGGTCTCCGAAGCGCGACGCATCCTTCTCGACGAAGAGCTGGAGAAGCTGATCAACAAGGAAGACGTCACCGCCGATGCGCTGGAGCGAGTGCAGACGATGGGCATCATCTTTCTCGACGAGATCGACAAGATCGCGGGGCAACGCGGTCCCGCCGCGGGTGGACCGGATGTCTCGCGCGAAGGAGTGCAGCGGGATCTTCTACCGATCGTCGAGGGATCGAACGTCCAGACGAAGCACGGCATGGTCAAGACGGATCACGTTCTCTTCATCGCCGCGGGCGCGTTCCACGTCGCGAAGCCGAGCGATCTTATTCCCGAGCTGCAGGGACGATTCCCAATCCGTGTCGAGCTCAATTCGCTCACGGAGGCCGACTTCGTCCGCATAATGACCGAGCCCGAGAACGCGCTTACGAAACAGTACTCGGCGCTCGTGGCAGCAGAGGGTTCGACGCTCGAATTCACGGCCGATGGCGTGGCGGAGATCGCGAAGATTGCCGCGCACGTGAACGAGCGAATGGAGAACATCGGCGCGCGGAGACTCCACACCGTGATGACGACGCTTCTCGAAGAAGTGCTGTTCGGATTGCCGGATAGCGGCGCGCAAACCGTTCGCGTCGATCGCGCCATGGTGCAGAATCGCCTCAAGACGATTGCTGACGACGAAGACCTGAGGCGGTATATCCTCTAATCGCCGCGCGGATACAAACCGGTTGGATGTAGTGCTGGATGAAACTTCCGCTGTAACGGGCCTGGCCTCCTAAGATCCAAGAGCGATGCTACAGTCGCTGACTACACCGCTGCCGGCTTTCCGCCTGAGCGAAATGCCCAGATCGCCATGCCTCCCATGACAAGGAAGGCGATGGCCGAGAACCATACCGGAACCGTGAACAGGTCGATCTGTACCGGCCAGCCGAGCAGGGTTCGGATTAGCTGGACGAGGGCCATAACGGTGAAAATGATGCCGGAGACGATCTCGTAGCGACGCATAGTGATTCCTCCTTGTTAGTCCACCTGCTTCAAGTCTGCAGCGCGCGCTCGATCGCCCGCAGCTCCTCATCGGACAAAGCGAGATTGTCGACCGTGCGCGCGCCATCTTCCACTTGCGCGACTCTGCTGGCCCCAATGATGGCCGAGGTCACCGCTTTCTGCCGCAGCACCCAGGCCAACGCGAGCTGAGCAAGCGTTTGTCCGCGCGAGCGGGCGATTTCATTGAGTGCCACCAGTCGCGCGCGGATTGCGGGCGTGATCTCGCTGGTCTGAAGAGCACCATGTGTCTTGGCGGCGCGTGAGTCGGCGGGGATGTCCTTGAGGTAGCGGTCGGTCAGCAATCCCTGCGCGAGCGGCGAAAAGACAACACAACCGAGCCCCAGGTCGCGGAGAGTATCGAGCAGTCCGTGCTCGACGTCGCGCACGAGCATGCTGTACTTCGGCTGGTGCACGATGATCGGTACTCCGAGATCGCGGAGAATGCGAACGGCGGCGCGCGTGCCTTCCGGATCGTATGCGGAAATGCCGGCGTAGAGCGCTTTGCCCTGCCGCACGGCCTGTGCGAGCGCGCCCATGCTCTCCTCGAGCGGGGTCGCGGGATCGGGACGGTGATGATAGAAGATATCGACGTAGTCGAGCCCCATTCGCCTGAGACTCGCATCAAGACTCGCGAGCAGGTATTTCCGGGAACCCCAGTCGCCGTATGGACCCGGCCACATGCTCCACCCCGCTTTGGTCGAGATGATCATCTCATCGCGGTGCTCGGCGAGGTCGAGCCGCAGTATGGAACCGAACGTCGACTCGGCGCTGCCTGGCTCGGGCCCGTAGTTGTTGGCGAGGTCGAAGTGCGTGATGCCGAGGTCGAATGCGCGGAGGATCATCGCGCGCGACTCATCGTACGGATCGACGCTTCCGAAATTGTGCCAGAGGCCGAGCGAGATGGCGGGCAGCTTGATGCCGCTCGCGCCGCAGCGGCGGTACGGCATGTGGTCGTAGCGGTCGGGCAGCGGAGTCATTTGTAAGATCCCACCATTAAGAATTCGGAATAACTCACATCGTTAGGGGCACACCATCCTGCCACATTCCACGCAATCCAGGCTCGTCCCAATGAACTTCTCCCGCGCCTCCGGATTCGTCACCCATGGCCGGTTTTGCCAGGGGGGATCGTGACGCACGTGTTGAGAGTGTCCGCACGCGAGGTCCGCAACCCAGTCGC
>DASXYR010000250.1:0-2608 GCA_036502385.1 Gemmatimonadaceae bacterium | reverse complement strand
AAGTTCAGCGAGCTGAAGGTGAAGGAGCTCGTGCACGCCAGCCGCGATTTTCATTAGCGGTACCGGGTTGCCGCTTCCGTGCGACTCGGGTTATCGTAGGCGCATGGACTCGAAGCAGAAGCCAATCCGCGCGTTCGCGAGCGACAACTGGGCGGGCGTCCATCCCGCGGTGTTGGCGGCGATCGTTGCGGTCAATCAAGGCCACGTCCCCTCGTACGGTAATGATCCGTACACGCACGACGCGATAACGCGGATCGCCAACGCGGTGGGCGAAGACGCGGAAGTGTTTCTCGTCTTCAGCGGCACGGCCGCCAACGTGCTCTGTCTCAACAGCATGGTGAGGGCGCACCAGGCCGTCATCTGCGCCGAGATGGCACACGTGTACACCTCCGAATGCGCGGCGGCGGAGAAGCACATCGGCTGCAAGCTGCTGACGGTTCCATCGCCGCACGGGAAAATCACGGTGCAGGGAATTCGCCAGCACCTGCACGACATCGGCAACGAGCACCACGTCCAGCCGCGGGCGATCTCGATAACGCAGGCGACCGAGTACGGAACGGTCTACACTCCGCAGGAGATCAGGGTCATCGCGGATTTCGCGCACTCGAATTCGCTGCTGCTGCACATGGACGGCGCGCGCATTTTCAATGCTGCCGCCTTCCTGAATGTTTCCCTCAAGGCAATCACGAGCGATGCCGGCGTCGACGCGCTTTCGTTTGGCGGGACCAAGAACGGACTGCTTATGGGTGAGGCCGTCGTTTTCTTCAAGCAGGTGCTGGCGGACGACTTCGAGTACAAGCGGATGCAGGGGATGCAGCTTTCCTCCAAGATGCGATTCATCGCGGCGCAGTACTCGGCGCTTTTGAGCAATGACCTCTGGAGGAAGAACGCCAGCCACTCGAACAGGATGGCGCAGCTGCTCGCGAGCGAGATCTCGGGGCTACCGGGGGTCACCGTAACGCAGCCGGTGGAGGCAAACGAAGTGTTCGTCACGCTACCGCGCCAGGTCATTCCGAAGCTGCAGGCGCGCTGGCCCTTTCACGTCTGGAACGAGGCGACCTCGGAGGCGCGTCTCATCGCGTCGTTCGACACCGAGGAGGGCGACGTCGCCGACTTCGCATCGCTGCTCAGGGAATCGATCGGGGCAAAGGAGAAACAGTGGATCTGAAGAACGCTGCCGTTCTAGTGACGGGCGGGAGCTGCGGGATAGGCCTGGAGACTGCGCGGATTCTGCGACAGCGTGGCGCGCGCGTGGCAATATGCGCGCGGCACAAGGAAATGCTCGAAGCCGCGGCGAAGGAGATAGACGCGCTACCGATCGTCGCGGATGTCAGCAAGGAAGACGACGTGCAGCGGATGATGGGTGAGGTGGTGAAGGAGTTCTCCGACTACAACGTCCTCATCAACAACGCCGGGTTCGGTGCGTTTGCGCCGCTCGTGGAGCTCACTTCCGATGAATTCTTTCGCGTCTGGCAGACGAACGTGCTCGGCGCCATGGTCGTGGCGCGCGAATCCGCAAAACACTTCATCGGGCGGAGCTACGGAAACATCGTGAACCTCTCGTCGACCGCCGGGCAGCACGGCTTCGCGAACGGAACCGCCTACTGCGCGAGCAAGTTCGCCGTCCAGGCGATGACGGAGTGCTGGAGGACAGAGCTCAGACAGCACAACATCAGGGTAATGCAGGTGAATCCCAGCGAGGTTTTGACGAGCTTCGGCGAAGACGAGGCATCACAGGGCAAGGCCGACAACCCAAGCAAGCTTCACGCGCAGGACATCGCATATCTTATCGCGAGCATGCTGGAGATCGACGATCGCGGGTTTGTCACCGACTCGACGATCTGGGCGACGAACCCGAAGTAGGCACGCCATGAAGCTTTGGCTCGATGCCGACGCCGCCCCACGCGACGTCAAAGAAGTTTGCTTTCGCGCGTCGGAGCGTCTCAAGCTCGATACAGTCCTCGTCGCGAATCAGCGGGTCCCGATTCCTCCGGGGTACTCGCACCTGTCCACCATTCGGGTTGGCGATGGTGCTGACGTAGCCGATCACTACATCGCCGAGCACGCGGAAAAGGGCGACGTCGTCGTTACCGCCGACATTCCGTTGGCCGCCATTCTGGTCCCCAACGGCGTGGTGGTCATAGATCCACGGGGAGAGGAGTACACGCCCGAGATCATCGGCGAGCGGCTGTCGGTCAGAAATTTCATGGACGGTCTTCGCAGCTCGGGCGTGGAGACGGGCGGCCATGCCGCATACGGCGCCAAGGAGAAGCAGGCATTCGCCAACGCCCTGGACCGAGCCCTCACCAAAGCGCGGAGATAGCTCGGGCCAATCAACTACGGCGAGATAGCCGCCTTGTCCGACCTGTCATCAGAGCGCAAAGCGACGCTTCGCTGCACTCACGATCAGGTCCGCCGCCCCTTCAATACCGAGGCGTTCGGTGTTCACGCTCAGATCGTAGTTCTCGTGTGCCCGGCGATCGCGCTCCCAGTGCAGCCTCACCCACTGGTCGCGCTCCTTATTCGTGTTGTCCACGAGGCGCGCAGCCTCCTCCGCGCTCACTCCCTCGCGCTTCATCGTTCTCGCGATGAGCGCCTTTCGCGGCGC
>DASXYR010000249.1:0-3755 GCA_036502385.1 Gemmatimonadaceae bacterium | reverse complement strand
GTGCGGCGCAGCTTGCGGCGGGTCATGGCGCCGGACTGTGGTGCGCACAAAATTGCGGCAGCGCCGCCCACCACGAGTCCCAACCCAAACGCAATCCAAAACGTTCTCTGACGCATAGACAACCTCCCGTACTACACGGTTGGATTCGGCGGGGATGTTTGAGGTTGGACTGCGGATGGTTATCCGTCGAGGCCGGCGAGCTGCCTTGCTCGCATAAAGATGCGAAGGAGCATCCCGCGGTTCAGCCTGCCGGTGTTCGTGTTGCGAAGCGATGGGTGATAGCTGCCGAGAAGCGTGATGCCGTTGGGGAGCTCGTACTGAGCTCCGTGCGAGAAGACAAAAAGTGAGCGGCGCTCGATGACGCCCGTACGAACGAGGTGTGCGAGGTAGCCGTCCCAGGCGACCTTGCCGAGGCAGACGACGACTTTTACTTTCGGGAGCAGATCGATCTCGTCGGCAAGATGCGGAGCGCAGTTGCGAATCTCTTCCGGTGTCGGCTTGTCGCCGGGTGGAGCGCAGTGGACGACGGCGCTGATCCAGATGCCGCGGAGCCGCAGCCCATCCTTAATGTGTGTGGCGTTCGGCTGGTTGGCGAAGCCGGCGTCGTGCAGGACGGGATAGAGGAAGTAGCCGGAGCCGTCACCGGTGAAGATACGGCCAGTACGGTTGCCGCCGTGGGCTCCGGGGGCAAGGCCGAGGGTCAGGACGCGGGCTTTGGGGTCGCCGAAGCCGGGCACGGGACGAGCCCAGTAGGTCTGGTCGATGTAGGCGCGGCGCTTGCGCTCGCCGATACCGATGCAGTATTCGCGAAGTCTAGGGCAGCGCTCACATCCGGCGATTTGTTCATGAAGCAGTGTGAGAGTGGATGGAGCCGGAGGGGTGGACTTGGGAACCCGAACCGCATCTGATACTCGTCTAAGCAAACAGCGTCCCCTGAAGACGATAGTATCGTTGAGGCGCCGGTTCGCGTAAGCGCTGGAGAACAGAGAAAGAAATGAACCTGGGAAATCGGCAGACAAGCGACCCGGCAGAACCCTCGCCGATGAGCCGATTCTCCAAGTCCGGCTACCTGACGCCGGCCCTGGTGGGAATTTTGTGCGCGATTCTGTTGATTGCGGCGCACGAGCGCGGTCACGGCAACTATCACAAAATACGGGAACGGGTGATTCCAGTCACCCCTGAGC
Organism: Gemmatimonadaceae bacterium; assembly: GCA_036502385.1. Taxonomy (GTDB): domain Bacteria; phylum Gemmatimonadota; class Gemmatimonadetes; order Gemmatimonadales; family Gemmatimonadaceae; genus UBA4720. Next base: position 2,571 of record DASXYR010000249.1, on the reverse strand, counting down.
TGAATGTGGAGACCGGCCCTGGAGGGCAGTCGGCGGTCACTCTCCGGCGATCTCCGAACGCAGTGAGCGGAGAGCCAGAGTTTCTGTCGGCGACACTGCTTCCGGGACGCGGCATGAACCTGCTGCAAATAACGGCAAGCGTGCCGGGCAAGGGCGAGGTTCCGCTTTTGCTGTCGCCGTCCCTGGCTGATGCTACGAGAATTTTGACAGGCGCGGGTGAGGACGCGAATGGAAACGTCAGCACAACGTTCGGGGCGGCGATTTTAGCACCCTGGGCGGGACGGCTGACGGGAGCACCGACCTCGAGCTCCTCGACGCTGGAGAGCGTGTGGGAGGGTGCACGGATTTCCTTTGCCCCAGCGCATCCAGGCGGAACGATCTCGACGATGGGATTGATGCTGGATAGAGCGGCGGACAACCTCAGCACCGACACAATTCCGGACGGACAGGCCGCGACTGCGGTCTATCATGCAGGCTCATTTTCGGGCTCGTGGCCCTCAATGATGGAGATTACGGTACGAACGGAGCTGGCGGAGCGCACGCTCGACCTGACCGTAACCGAGCAGAATACAGGCCAGGTTCCGACGCCGGCGGGCGTTGGCTGGCATCCGGTTTTTGCGCTGGCGGGCGATCGCCCAGACGTCCGCATTGTGATTCCGTCGATCACGAAGGTTGATATCGATCGCCGGACCAATCTGCCCTCCGGCAAGACGGTGTCGACGAGCGGGACAACGGCGGATCTGATCCGCGCTCGCGGGACACGACTGGATGACACGAGCCTCAACGATACCTACACGGATCTGCAGAGCGGGTTGCTGGGCGACGGGCCGATTGCAGAGATTCGCGATCCTATGGCCGGGTATGGACTTCGTCTGATTCCGTTGACGGCGAGTATCAAGTTCATGCGCGTGGAGGCTCCGGCTGGTGAACGATGGATTTCCATTGAGCCCAACACGAACGTCGACGACCCATTTGGGCATGAGTGGCCCAACCCGGACGATACCGGCATTGTGAATCTGCAACCGGGCGAAAGCCTGCAGTGGCATGTTCGCCTGGAGATATTCTCGCTGGCGGCTCCGCCGCTGCCTCCCACGGCGAACAATCCTACCCCGACTATTACGAACTCCGGAACGCGGCCGCATTAGCCTGGGGTTTGACCCTCAGCCGCGCCGACTCGTATCCTTGCTATGGACCAGAGAAGCTGCGACCGGCGCAGGCCCTTGCGCATCGGACATATCAGGAATTCCGCACAGTAGCTTCCGCGTAATTTTCATCATCGAACTTCCGCCAAATTCTTTTTCACTGAGAGACAAGTTTTGAGCCCCACAGAGACGACCAAAGAAGAGACATTTTCCGCCACGCCCGAAGCCGTGGCCGCCGAGGCGCAGCACCATCATGATCACGATCACGCCGGTCACGATCACCATCACGACGAGCCTGCCCCAACCTTGAACCCGGAGCTGACGCGCTCGATCGAGGTGGAGGCGCCCGCTGCGGACGTCGACAAGGCGTTTCGCAACGTGACGCGCCGCTATACGAAAATTGCGCGCATTCCGGGCTTCCGTGCCGGCAAGGTGCCGGAGTCGCTGATCAAGTCGCGATTCGCGAAAGAGGTGCGGCAGGAGGTTCTGGAGTCGCTGGTATCGGATAAATTCCGTCAAGCGCTCGAGGAGCAGAAGCTGAATCCGGTGTCGCAGCCGCAGGTGTCGGAGCTTCAACTTTTTGAGGGACAGCCGCTGAAATTCAAGGCGACGTTCGAAGTGGTGCCTGAGGTCAACATCGACGGCTACGACGCGATCACGGTTCAGCGCCTGGATCCGGCGCTGACAGACGAGGAGTATCAGGCAGAGCTGGATGCAGTGCTCGAACACCACGCGACGGTTGAGCCGGTGGAAGAGGACCGTCCGCTGGCCGACGGCGATTGGGCGGAGATCAGCTTCAAGGGCAACGTGCAGGACCTTGCCCAGACCGTCACCGAAGACGGCGTGGAGAACAAGACACAGCAGCCGGAGTTGACCGGCGAAGATGCGTTGATCGAAATCGGCGGCAAGCACACAGTGCAGGCGTTCACGGAGGCGCTGCGCGGAGCGAAGGTGGGTCAGGAGCTGACGTTTGAAGCCAGCTATCCCGCGGAGTTCGGCGACGCGCGGCTCGCAGGCCAGACCGTAAGCTACGACGTGACCGTGAAGGCTATCAAGAAGAAGAACTACCCCGAGCGCGATGAGGAGTTCGCGAAGCAGCTCGGAAATTATGAGAGCTGGAGCGATTTCGAAACGAAGCTGCGCGAGCACGCTGCATCGCGCAAGAAGAACTCGCTCGAAACTCAGGCTCGCGACAAGATGCTCGATGACTTGATCGCGAAGTTCCAGTTCCCTGTTCCCGAGACATTTGTGCAGCAGCAGATTGATGCACGGCTGGAGCGCGGATTGCGAGCGCTGGCACAGCAGGGCATGAGTGCCGATGCAATGCGGCAGCTCGACTTCGCCCGGCTGCGGGGAGCGCAACGTGACCAGGCAATCAACGAGGTGAAGGCTTCCCTGCTGCTCGACAAGATTGCCGAGCACGAGAATG
>DASXYR010000248.1:0-2227 GCA_036502385.1 Gemmatimonadaceae bacterium | reverse complement strand
CATCCTCGGCTCAGGGCTCGGCGGATTCGCATCGCAGGTCAAGGATGCCGTCGCGATTCCGTACGCGGAGATCCCGCATTTCCCACAGTCTACGGTTGTCGGACACTCGGGTAAGCTCGTACTCGGCACTGTCGGCGGCATTCCCGTCGCGGTCATGCAGGGCCGCGTGCACGCGTACGAGGGCTACCCGATGGACGAGGTCACGTTTCCCGCGCGCGTGCTTGGAATGCTCGGCTGCGCCAAGCTCATCGTGACCAACGCAGCCGGCGGTATTCGCGCCGACATTCCTCCCGGCTCGCTCATCGCCATCTCCGACCACATCAACCTCACCGGCCATAATGCGGCGCTCGGGCGCAATGAAGAGCGCTTCGCCTGTATCGAGGGCGCGGGCCAGCGGTTCTTCGACATGACTATGGCCTACTCGCCCGCGCTGCGTAAGCTTGCAAAGGACGAGGCCGCAAAGCAGGGAATCGCACTCACCGAAGGCGTCTACATCGCCGTCCTCGGACCCAGCTACGAAACACCCGCGGAGATCCGCGCCTTCCGCACCCTTGGCGCGGACATGGTTGGCATGTCCACGGTGCATGAGGTCATCGTCGCCCGTCACATGGGTATCGAGGTGCTGGGCATCTCGCTCGTCACCAATCTCGCGGCGGGTGTCTCGGGCGACGTGATCCACCATGAAGAGGTGATGGACATCGGCCGCCGAGTCGAAGCACAGTTCACCGGGCTGCTGACGGCTCTCGTTCCTCAGATTGCGGCCGCGGGCGTTTAGGGTACGGGATGGAGATTCGCACAAAGAAGCCGGTTGTTATTGCAATCGCCGGCTGCTCGGGCTCCGGCAAGACGACACTTGCTCACGAGCTCGCACGCCAGCTCGACGCCACACTTTTCCCACTCGACCTCTACTACCGCGACCTGTCGCGGTTCCCGCTCGACTCGCGGCACAAGCAGAATTTCGATCATCCCGACTCGCTCGAATCCGAGCTCATCATCGAGCATGTGCGCGCGCTTGCCGCAGGCAAGCCCATCCAGCGGCCTGTCTACGATTTCAAAACTCATTCGCGAGTCGCCGGCGCATTCGATCCCGTCATCCCCGCGAACGTCGTCATCGTCGAAGGCATCCTCGCGCTCCACTACGACGAGCTGGTCTCGGTGTACGACTTCAGCGTCTACGTGAACGCGCCCAACGAGATCTGCCTCAAGCGCCGCATCTATCGCGATATGATGGAGCGCGGCCGCACCGAGCAGTCCGTGCGCGAGCAGTTCGAAGCGACCGCGCGGCCAATGGCAGACCTTTACGTCCTGCCATCCGCTGCCCGGGCCTCTCTCGTCGTCGAAGGCACCGATGCCCTGGACTGGTCCGTGGAACAGGTGCTTCAGAAGATGCGCACGACGGGCGTGCTGGGCTCCGCCGGCTAGAAACGAAACCCACGACTCCCAACCCGCTATCCTGAAGCTGTGACTGCCCCTGCTGAGACGCCGCATCACAACTGGTTCTACCGCCGCCTGGTTCTGCCAATCCTTGCTCTGCTTCGCATGGGAGCCACGCCGAAGCGTCTCGCGTGGAGCATCGCCATCGGCATTGTCGTTGGACTGAACCCGGTGCTTGGCACCACGACGGCCTTATGCCTGGCGATTGCCATCGCATTCCGGCTGAACGTAGTAGCCGCGCAACTCGCAAATCACGCTATGTTCCCGTTTGAAGTCGCCCTTGTGATCCCGTTAATCCGGCTCGCGTCGCGTGTCTTTCATACCTCCGCAATGCCGCTTACCGCCGGAGTCTTTATGGCACACGCCCGTCACGCGCCGGTCGCACTCATCCGTCTGGTGTGGGTGTGGGAGTGGCACGCATTCCTGCTATGGCTCTTGCTCGCGATGATGGCAGCACCGCTCATTGCACTGGTGCTCACGCCACTTCTCGTCCGCATCCAGGGACGAATCCAGCGGCATCAGCTTCCCATCGTGCCTTGACTTAATGTCCGGACCTAATGTCCCTGGTAAGCCGGCACCGGCACAGCGGACTTCACCCACGCCGTGTAAATCATGTCGCGCAGTTCGATCGTTCCCGCCGCAAGCTGTTGATCCACGAAAGCCTTGCCCTCCGGCGTGCCCGCGCCGGCAAACCCGCCTGCCTTCTCCAACTGGTAGGTCTGTTCAACCAGTGTGTTCGAGTGGCGCAGATAGGTCATGTAGTCGTCGAACACATCGTTCATCACCACTGGTT
>DASXYR010000247.1:0-3951 GCA_036502385.1 Gemmatimonadaceae bacterium | reverse complement strand
CGCACAGTTTCGATCAGATCACCCGCATCGCCGAGCTTGGCGCGCAAGCGCTGAACGTGCATGTCGACGGTGCGGGTCTGAATATCGGGGGCAGCCTCCCATACGATCTCGAGCAGGAGATTGCGCGGCTGCACTCGTCCTTTTCGCTCGGCAAGCAAGAGCAACAGCTTGAATTCCGTGGGAGTGAGATCGATCTCCCGACCGTCGACGGTGACCCGATGCGCGGTCGAATCGATCTTGAGCGGCCCGATCTGTCTCACGTCGCCGGTATCGATATGACCGGCTTTGACGCGCCGCAGAATTGCGGCAACGCGAAGAACGAGCTCCTGTGGGCTGAATGGTTTGGTCAAATAGTCATCAGCGCCAAGCGTCAGGCCTTTGATCCGATCGCTCTCTTCGCGGCGCGCGGTGAGCATCAGCACGGCGATTCCCGATGTCGCGGAATCGCCTCGCAGCTCTTCCATCACCTCGAGACCCGAGAGTCCGGGCAGCATCAGGTCGAGCACGACAAGCGCCGGCTTCTCGCGTTTGGCTGCCGCCAGTCCGTCGGTTCCGCTGGTGGCGGTGGAAACCGAATAACCCGACTTCGCGAGGTGGTATGCGACAAGCGCCACGATGTCCGGCTCGTCGTCGACAACCAAAACACGCTCGGCAGTGGTGGCGGCGTCTGTCACGTCCTGAAGTTGGCCTTGGACTCGACGTCGCGTCAACCGACTGTGCGTCGCGGGCATGTGACGTATTCGTTGCACCAGCTCTTCACCTTTTATGTTCTCGCGTGAGGTTGCAAAGAGCTACCACCGTCGCCGAATCCGCGGAAGCTGCGTCCAGAGGTCCGTTACAAGATCGTGGCGCGACAGTGCCCGCTTCGATACGCGCCGGAGGCCAGCTCTCGCCTCCTCGGCAATGCCGCTAGCTTTGTGGTGTTCGATTCACCCGTTTCAGGGGCATTTTCGAGTGATAAAGCAGTGCTTGGCAGTTGCGTGCCTTTTCGTTGAGTTGATCGCGTGCGCGCCCAGCCAGATCCCGCAGGCAGCCGCGCCGGTAGACCTCGCGGTTGCCACGACTACCGATGTGCATGGGCGGATCACAGCCTGGGACTATTACGCAAATCGCTCGGAGGCAATCCGCGGCCTCACCCGCGCTGCGACGATCGTCGACTCGGTCCGCGCGGCAAATCCGGGCCGAGTGATTCTCCTGGACGGTGGCGACCTGCTGCAGGGCAATCCGCTGGCGTACGTCGCCGCGAAAGTCTCCCGCGATCGAACGAATCCGATCATCGCCGCGATGAACGCGATGCACTATGACGCTGCGGCGATCGGGAATCATGAGTACAACTACGGCGTGCCTTATCTCGACAGCGCGGTCCGGCAGGCGAAGTTCCCCTTTCTTTCCGCGAATACCTATCGTGTGGATCCGGCGGACGTCCATGCCTATCGGCCCTGGACGATCGTCGAGCGCGCGGGCATCAAGGTAGGAATCGTTGGGGCCACCACTCCAGGCGTGATGTTGTGGGACGCCGAGAACGTCAGAGGACGAGTTCGGCTTGGCGATATAATCCCCGCAGTTCGCGACGCGGCGCAGGAGGCTCGCCGAGCTGGTGCGGACATTATCATCGTCACCGTCCACTCGGGACTCAATGAGCCCTCGAGCTATGACACGGTGACTACGGGCGTGCCGAGTGAGAATGTCGCGGCAAGAATTGCCTCGGAAGTGTCGGGAATCGATCTCGTTCTCTATGGCCACTCCCACAAGGAAGTCAGGGGCTCGACGATCGGGCAAACTCTGCTCATTCAACCAAAGAACTGGGCGACGAGCGTCGATGTTGCTCACCTCGTGGTATCGCGCGTTGGCGGTGCCTGGCGTGTTACCGAGAGGCGAAGCGATCTCGTTCAGGCAGCCGGCCACGCCGAGAGCCCGGCGGTGTTGGCTGCGACAGACGCGATTCACCGCGAAACGGTCGCCTACGTCACCACACCAATCGGCACCACGACAGAGCGCTGGACGGCGGATTCTGCCCGACTGAAGGACACGCCGCTCATAGACTTCATACTGGAGACCGAAAGAAAGGCAGCGGGATCCGATCTCGCCTCGACCGCCGCGTTTTCAACAGACGCAGCAATGGCCCCGGGGCCGATAACGATTGCCCAGGTCGCCCAGCTCTATCCGTATGACAACACGCTCCGCGCGGTGCGCATCACCGGTAAACAGCTTCGCGACTATCTGGAATTCAGCAGCCGCTACTACAAGACCATTGCGTCGCCAACCTCGCCGCTGGAAACTGAATCGGACATTCCCGGCTACAACTTCGACATCGTCTCGGGCGTCGACTACGCGATTGACGTCTCCAAACCGGTTGGGCTGCGCGTCACCAGGCTCGAATACAAGGGTGCGCCGGTGCACGATTCTGACACGTTCACGATGGCGCTCAACAACTACCGGCAGACGGGAGGCGGCGGGTACGCGATGCTCAACGGCGCTCCAGTCGTGTACGACAAGCAGCAGGAGATCCGGCAGCTATTGATCGATGAGGTGAAGCGTCGCGGGGCGATTCGCCAGGCGGATTACTTCACGCAGAACTGGACGCTGGTACGTGGCCCCGGCCTGGAGATTCATCAGGGAGGCGCTGCAGCTGTCCCGAGACTTGGTGCCCTTCCCATAGTGCAGCCCGCCTTCCCGGCGGGCACCAGGTTCCTGAGAATCATCGCGACCAACGATTTTCACGGTGCTCTGGAGCCACGACCTGATGCATCGGGAGTGCTTCGCGGCGGCGCGGCCTACGTCGCGACCGCGCTCGACCGGGCGCGCAGGGAATGCGCGCCGGACTGCGAGACCTTACTTCTGGATGCGGGTGATCTCTTTCAGGGCACGCCTGCGTCGAACCTGTCGTATGGGCGCCCAGTCGTCGAGTACTACAATAGGATGGGATATGCGGCGTCCGCGCTTGGAAACCATGAGTTCGACTGGGGGCTGGATACGCTTCGCGCGAGAATGCGGCAAGCGAAATTCGGCTTCTTCGGAGCGAATGTGCGCTATAAGGACGGGCGCGACGTGGAATGGATCCGGAACGACACGATCGTCGTGCGGGGCCGGACGAAGATCGGCATCATCGGAGTGTCGACTGTGTCGACGCCGACCACGACTCGCGCCAGCAATGTGGTCACCCTGCGCTTCGACGATCCGGCTCCCATCGTGGACAGCATCGGAACGGCACTCAGAAACCGAGGTGCCAATTTCATTGTCGTGATTGCGCACGCGGGCGCGTTCTGCTCCAGCAACGGAGCGACTGAGTGCGGTGGGGAGATCATCGACCTTGCCAGAAAAATCCGTACGCACGTTGACGCGATTGTGAGCGGCCACACGCACTCGCTCGTGAACACTGTGGTCAACGGCATTCCGATCGTGCAGGCGCGCTCCAGCGGAAGGGCTATCGACGTCCTCGATCTCCCGATAGGCGGCGCGTCGGGGCTCGCGACAAGACACGAAGTCCGCGAGGTGGCGGCGGATACCATAAAGCCGTTTCCCGCGGTCGATTCCATTGTCAAGCGGGCAGTCGCACGCGTGGCCAGCCTTGTGGACCGGCACATCGCGACCATCCCTGTCACTCTCAGTCGAACGGGATCGCAGTATCCACTCGGCAACCTGATCGCCGACGCCCATCGGTGGGCGGGGAAGGGCGATGTGGGTATCACGAACAACGGCGGGATCAGGACCGAGCTGAGGGCGGGCGACGCTACCTATGGATCGCTGTTTGAAGTGCAGCCGTTCGGAAATTTGCTCTATTCGCTCACGATGACGGGCGCGCAGCTTCGCGGGTTGCTGGAACAGATGCTGAGCAAGGATCGCGTGAACGATCACGTCAGCGGGCTGACGATCAGGTACGATCCAGCGAAGCCGGCCGGCTCGCGGATCATGTCGGCTACTATGGCTGATGGAACTCCACTCTCGGACGCG
>DASXYR010000246.1:0-4414 GCA_036502385.1 Gemmatimonadaceae bacterium | reverse complement strand
CTTGCCAAATTGATCGCGGCCGAGCGCGTCGCTCCGGTCGCCGATCAAGCGACTCGAGCCGTCGTACGCGCGAAGATCGCCGCCACCGTCGCGGGCGCACCGCTCGGTGCTGCTGCGGCTGCGGGCGGCGCAGGTCTCTTTGGGGCTAGCAAGATCATCGCCATCATCGCGGTCGTCGTTGGGGCCGGCACATTCGCGATCGTGAAAACACAGCATTCTCCGCCGCCGACGCCCGCGCCGGTATCGCCGGTCGTTATACACGCCGAGACAGCGACACCCCGATCGCCGCCGCCCGCACCTGCGACGACGCAGTCGCTTGTCTCAGCGCCGATCGCGGCGCCGCCGAAACTCGCGTCGCCTCACTCTGCTCCGTTGCCTCCTGAGCCAGCACCGCCCCGCATCGCTTCTCAGGCCGAGATGCTTCAAGAGGCATGGGCGGACATCGGTCGCGGCGAAGCATCGCAGGCGCTCGATCTTGCGGCGCGTGACGAAGAGCTGCACGCCACCGGCGCATTGTCCGAAGAGCGCGCGGCCTTGCGAATCGTCGCGCTCGCGAAGTTGGGCCGCACGACCGAAGCATCAGAAGCAAACGGCGAATTCTCGGCCAAGTATCCGGCCAGCATTCATCGAAGCGCGATCGCGCGTGCCCTCGCGGGAGGTACCGAATGAAGCTACTGCTCGCTTTGTCGCTTGCAGCGACCGCGTGCTCGGCCGAGTCGAATCTCGGAAATAGCATCGTCGCCGGACACGCAGAATGGTCGCTCGCGCTGGGAGGCCGCGGCTACGAGGAAGGGGATGCCGTCGCCTTCGATTCAGCCGGCGATGTGATCGTGGGTGGTCTCGGTCACCTCGGCACGATCGACTTCGGCCATGGAACGATTGGAACGCTCGGAACCTGGGCGTTTGTCGTTAGACGCGCCGGCACCGATGGCGGCCCGATCTGGGAGGCAGCGATCACGGGCATCGAACCCGATGCGCAAGCGCAGATCACGGATATCGCCGTTGCTGCAGACGACACGATCTACGTGACCGGTGAATACATGGGCACGGTCAATTTCGGTGGGGTGACACTCGTCACGCCCTATCACGTCAACGGAGACCTGTTCGTGGCCAGGTACACGCGCGATGGCGCGCTCATGTGGGCTCGTGGACTCGGGTCCAACAGCGATGCATATGGCTACGGCATTGCGCTCGACAGCAATTCCAACGCGTACGTGGCCGGTGGATCTCGCCTCGGTACGTTCTCGTTCCTCGGCAAGACCTATACGAGTGGCGACAGCAACCTTGGCTTCGTTTTCAGTCTTACTAGCGCGGGAGACCCGCGATGGATCGTGGCATTCGACCCGTCGACGCAGAGCTACATCAATTCCATTGCGACATCCGCGACCGGCGACGTCATCTTCGACGGATATGCAGCCGCATCGATCTCGCTAGGAGGTCAGGTCATCCAAACGGCGGCAGGTCCGTGGGGATTCCTCGCTCGCTATCACGCGGACGGGTCTTACCTTTGGGCCGAAGCGATCGGCGCCAGCAGTGCTGGAACGGTGACCGTGGATCGCAGCGATCAGATCGTCTTGGAAACCACTCAGTCAACAGGCGACGGAATGGGTCACCGAGAGCTCACAACGTTTGGTCCCGACGGGGCACAGCAGTCTAGCTATGCGCAGAATTCTGCGGCATCGCCCGGCGGCCTCGCGGTGCGACCCGACGGAGCGATCGTCAGTCCTGAATGGATTGATTCCCCGTACAACAGCGACCATCCCGATACCGTCGACGGACACCTGGAGCTAACAGCGGTTAGCTCGACGGGAGCCATGGCCACCGTCGACATCGGTAAACGGTTGCTCGCGACGTACCGCGGCACCGGACTACGTGACACTGCCGTCGGTCCGAACGGCGAGTTTGCATTCGTCGGCGACCTTAGCGGCGAAGTTCTCGTGGGTCCGACTGCGATCGCAACTCATGGCACCGACGACACCGATGCGCTGGTGATTTTGGTTCCGCCCGCAGACTAGTCCCGACCTTTTTCCGCGCGCAGACGGCCGCATCGCGATGCCGTACGGCCGCGCCATGCCCGAGCTCCACCATGCAACGCCTACTCGTGTTCGGCGCGTGCGCGCTGATCGTCATCATGTTCTGCGTCAACAAGGACATGGGCGACGACGCGCTGACTCCACGTGGGGACGGCGTCTACCGTCCCGTGTTGGCGCGCGGAGACGGCCACATGCTGTATCTGATGGCGCGCTCCACGGCCCTCGACTTCGACTGGGACTTCACGAATGACCTAGCGCGCTTTGGCGATCCATGGCGAGAGCCGATCACGGCGACGGGACGCAAGTCGATCATCCATCCGATCGGTCCGGCGCTCGTCTGGACACCACTGATCTGGTTAGGGGAAGCGAGCGCCGCAGTCGCGAACCTGTTTGGCGCCGACATTCCGCTGCACGGCTACACGCTATGGCATCAGCGAATCGTCTTTCTCTCGAGCGCGCTGTTCGCGTGTGGTGCCGTGCTGCTCGCAAGACGTCAAGCCGCGCGGCTCCTGGGTGCACCGTGGGCCAGCAGCTACGCAGCGATATGCGTACTCCTCGGAACCTCGCTGACCTACTACGCGACGAACATGCCGAGCTACTCGCACGCGATGGACGCGCTCGCGTGCAGCGGCTTTCTTTGCTACTGGGCCCAGACCTTGGGCCGAAGCGATCGGCGCCGGTGGTGTGTGCTCGGGTTGCTGCTCGGAGCCGCCGCGCTCGTTCGCACCCAGGAACTGGGATTGTGCGTCGTCATCGCCTTCGAGGTCATCTTCGAGATCAGTCGCCGGCGAAACGACGTGCGCTCGGCCGTGCCGTGGCTTGTTGGCGGCGTAGTCGCCGCCCTGGTCACCTTCGTCATGCTCCTTCCACAACTCCTCGAATGGCATGTCGTCTTCGGAAGCTGGCGTGGCCTCCCACAGGGCCCGCGGTTCACGCGGCCGAACGCGCCGATGATCGGCGAGGTCCTGTTCGCGCCACGCAATGGATGGTTCTCTTCCACGCCGATCGCGTACGCGGGCGTGCTCGGTCTGTTCGTCGTCCCGAAGAAGGCGAGATTTGTCGCGCTGGGGTTTCTGCTCGCGCTCTGCATGCAGGTCTACTTCAGCAGCATCGTCCTCGACTGGTGGTCGAGTTCCTCGTTCGGTCAACGACGGCTTTGCAATATGACCGGCCCGCTCGTGTTCGGGTTCGCAGCGTTGATCCACCAGAGCGGCCGACTCTTTCGGTGGCTGCCACTTCGCATGCGCCACTTCGTCTTCGTCGTGATCGCGGCGCCATTCGTTGCGTGGAACTTGAAACAGGTCGACAGCTTGTCGGGAGGAAAGGCGGCGCCCTCGGAGCTCGTTCCTACGTGTTGCGGCAAGGTCACGCGTCGGCTGCGACCCGCAGCGCAGTGGATCTATAACCGCATCGGGAACCCGTTCGAGTTTCCAGCGAGCGCGTGGTTCGCGATCGAGCACGACGTGCCGATGTCGTGCTGGGATCAGACTGTCGGGAACTATCCATTGGTTCCAGGGATCTCGGATCTCTCTGATGCGCGTTACTCAAGGCTACACGGCAGCTGGGACGTCGGCTCCGATGAGCTGCGCGCGTACCTCCTCGATGGTTGGTCAAAGCCTGAGCGCGTCGACAAGGAGAAGCTATTTCGTCGCATCCTCGGCGACTCTGCGCGAATTCTTGTACCGAGTCTCCTACCGGAGGCACAGCAAGCGACGTTGTGGATCAGTGCCTCTGCGCCCACTCCAGTCAGTGTCGAATGGAACGATCGACTGGTTACCGTGAGCGTAGTCGGTCGATGGACTCCGCTAGCGTTCACTGTGCCTGCTGGAGACCTCCATATGAACGAGTTGCGAATCATCGGCACGCGCATTCGCGTTCGCGCGCTCGAAGTCAGCGTGCTCGCAAATGGGCCTCAGTAGCTCGCAACGCGGTGAAGACTTGGGCCTACGTGTAGTGCGAGCGCGACATCTTCCCAGACGATTCGAGTGCCTTAGGAGTTCAGAGGGGTCGCATTCTGGCCAACAGGTGCAGAGCGGACCGCCTTGCGCCGCAACAGGGCTAGCGGGGACACCGGAGACCGAACGCGGCAACTAGCGCGCGACCAAGTCGATCGCGCAATCCCAATGGACCTCGGACCCGGCGCCAGACGCTTGTCTTGGCGCGGAACCGAGCAGGAGGGTGGTGTAGTCGCCGACGCTGAGTCCTCGACGACAAACCGGACATAGATCGCCGAGTGTCGGCGACAGCTGTCCTTTCGGACCGGAGCGAACCAGACCTTTGAATTCGATCGGCTTCATCCGAATCGATGCCCACCGGAATCCGTGGCCGAAGGGATCCCGTCGAGCCGGTGGCGCCAGGCGCGAATCGTCCGGAACGCGGAC
>DASXYR010000245.1:0-2535 GCA_036502385.1 Gemmatimonadaceae bacterium | reverse complement strand
CGAAGACGGACGCGCGTGAAACCCAGCTCCGGTCGCTCGCTGAACCAGAGTCGAATCGCGGTTGGGGGCGAGTTCAGGCGATCGTGCGCCGCGGGCTCGCTGCGCCGGAGATGCGCATGCGCAAAGAGCGAGATAGGAACCGCGAGCGATGCGCCGACGGCGATGAGCACCGCCCACCGCATCCGCCCGCCGCTCCAGCTGAAAGCTTGTCTGTTAGTTTCCATGGGCGCGATACAGGAAACGCTCGTGTTCCGCGAGCGACGCCCGCAAGCTAACCGACCACCCTTGCCGACGCAGATGCCTTCGGCTTCGACATCCCTTCTCCGCTCATGATCTGGTGGTACGTGGCGCTCGGCAGCGCCGTGGGCGGAGTGGCTCGTTTCGGTCTCACTACGCTCGTGCAGCAGAGAGCCGCTCCGACTTTCCCCATTGGAACGCTCATTGTCAACATCTCTGGGTCGCTCCTGCTCGGCTTTCTCTGGCGCTACGCACTGGGCACCAACGCGATCTCTCCCGAAGCGCGTGCGCTGCTTACGACCGGTTTTTGTGGCGGGTATACCACCTTCTCCACCTTCACGTACGAGACACTGGTCCTCTTCGAGGACGGCCAGTCCGTGCGCGCCGGTGTGTACGTCGTCTCGAGTGTCCTCGTCTCCCTCGCCGGTGCATGGCTTGGTGTGTCCGCCGCGCGTGCACTACTCGAACTACGTGCGCATGGTTGAGCGAGGGCTCCGATGCATGGCCTGACGGGCGAGCGCGTGCTGATGCGCATTCATATCGGAGAGCGCGACAAGTACAACGGTAATCCGTTGTACAGCGAGATCGTGCAGCTCCTCCGGCGGAAGCACTACGCGGGAGCCACGGTGTATCGAGCGATCATGGGATTCGGCGCGAGCAGTCACATTCGTACCGATCGCTTCCTCGAGCTGTCACTCGATTTGCCCATCGTCGTCGAGTGCGTGGAGACGGAAGAGCGCATCCAGGAGATTCTTCCCGAGATCGACGGGATGATTGGTGGTGGCTTGATTACGCTCGAGCGAGCTCGCGTCATCATGTACCGCGCGACCAGTGAGTGATTCACGGTCTGATAATCGCTCATCTCGTAGCGACGTCTCTGCAAACGATAGGGCCTTTGGCCGACGGCTGCGCGCGTGGTATCGGAGGCACGGCCGCGATCTGCCCTGGCGGAAGACGCGTGATCCGTATCGCATTCTCGTGTCGGAGCTGATGCTCCAGCAGACGCAGGTTTCGCGGGTTCTCGATTACTACGATCGCTTTCTCTATCGATTTCCCGATCTGACGGAGCTCGCACAGGCGCGCCCTCAGCAGGTACGCGAGGCGTGGCAGGGGTTGGGCTATTACGCTCGCGCGCGCAACCTCCATCGTCTCGCCAGAGAGATTACGGAGCGAGGCTCGAAGCCTAACGAAACGCTACCAGCCGACCCGCGGAAGCTCCGTGAGCTGCCCGGTGTGGGCGAATACACCGCTGGTGCGGTGGCTTCATTCGCCTACGAGCGCCGTGCCGAGCTCGTCGACACGAACGTCGCTCGCGTCTTGAAGCGCGCATTCGCGCCGCACGCCGACTTCAAGAGCGCATCAGGGAGACGCGAGATCTGGAGCATCGCCCGCCGATTGCTGCCACGCACCGGACGTGCAACCTGGACGCACAACCAGGCTTTGATGGAGCTCGGCGCACTCGTCTGCACTGCGAGAGTGGCCCGTTGCGGCAGCTGCCCGGTGCGTCCTCATTGTGCTACCGGACTGGCCGTCGATACCGCCGAACCTGCGCCAGCAACATCGCGATCCCGCTCCCGAGGCCTATCACGATGATCGCGACCCGCAGGATGAAAAGCCGTCCTGGCCGACCCTCGTCCGTATGGGTTGCGCATGCAATCCCACTGGTGCTTCGGCGCGCATAGATTGCGAGGGCGCGACCGGGACGAGCCGGTCGCCGAATTCAAGCGGAGACAGATCGCATGGCAGACACCATAACGGCGCCCGCGCCACAGGCACCGAATTCAGAGATGCGTGCGAAGGGCACGCTCGACATCAAGGATTCACGTACCGGCAAGGGCTATCCGGTTCAGATACTCGAAGGCGGTGTCGAGGGTGATACCGCTATTCGCGCGATGGATTTGCGTCAGATCAAGACCGCGCCCGAAGAGTTCGGCCTGATGACGTACGATCCCGCGTTCATGAACACCGCGTCGTGCAAGAGCGCGATCACATTTATCGACGGCGACAAGGGCATCCTCCGTTATCGCGGCTACCCGATCGAGCAACTCGCCGAGGATGCGACGTTCCTCGAGGTCGCATGGCTTCTGCGAAATGGTGAGCTGCCTGCGCAGAAAGAATACGACGCGTGGGTTCACGACATCACTTACCACACGTACGTACACGAGAACATCAAGCGGTTCCTCGAGGGATTCCGGTACGACGCCCATCCGATGTCGATGCTGTGCTCGAGCGTCGCGGCGCTGTCGTCGTTCTATCCGGAAGCGAAGAGCATCCACGATCCCGACCAGCGCAACATCT
>DASXYR010000244.1:0-7673 GCA_036502385.1 Gemmatimonadaceae bacterium | reverse complement strand
GGCACGAACACGTCCGCCATGAAGACCATTTCCACTTCGAGCGCGCCGGCGCCCTCGCATCCCTCGCACCGTCCGCCCTCGACGTTGAAGCTGAACGTCCCTGGCGTGTATTTGCGCTCACGCGCGAGCGGTTGATCCGCGAAGATGCTCCGGATCTCGTCGAATGCCTTCACGTACGTAACAGGGTTCGACCGCGGCGATTTTCCAATCGGACTCTGATCTATCATCACGACGTCGTCGAGCGCGTCGAAGCCGGTGATCGTTTCGTATTCGCCGACCTTCTCCCCCAAGTGAAGCTTCGCTGAATGCTCGCCGACGAGATGCGTCTCTAGCGCGCGATACAAAACGTCATGGACGAGCGTGCTCTTGCCCGATCCGGACACTCCCGTCACGACGGTCAGCGCGCCGAGGGGAATCCGCACGTCCACGTTCTGAAGGTTGTGCTCGCGCGCGCCGGTGAGCGTGATCCACCTCGGTCCGAGCCGGCGCCGCTCGCTCGGCAGCGGAATCGTTCGCGCGCCCGTCACGTACTGTCCCGTGAGCGGACTCTCCGCGATGCGGGACATCGGACCCACAAAAACAATCTCGCCGCCGGCTTCGCCGCTGCCGGGCCCGAGCTCCACCATGTAGTCCGCCATCTCGATCGCGGCGAGGTCGTGCTCCACGACGAGCACGCTGTTGCCGGCATCGCGAAGCCGCTGGAGAAGCTTGAGAAGTCGGTCCATGTCGCGCGAGTGCAAACCGATCGACGGCTCGTCGAGGACGTAGAGTGTGTCGACCAGGTGAGAGCCGAGGGAGTTGGCCAGTCCGATGCGCTGGGCCTCACCACCCGACAGCGTGCGCGTCGCGCGATTCATCGAGAGGTAGCCCAGCCCAACGTCGCGCAGAAACGTCACGCGGTCGCGCGACTCCTTGAGGATCATTTCGGCGACGCGCGTCTCGAATTCGGTGAGCCGGAGCTCGTTGAGCCAGATCGCGAGCTCGTCGACCGGAAGCTCGGAAACCTGCGCGATGTTGAGGCCGCCGACGCGGACGTTGAGCGCCTCCGGCTGCAGCTTGGTTCCGTGACACCGCGGGCACTCCTGTGCCGTTTGATATCGGCGAAGGAAGACGCGGATGTACTGTTTGTATCGCTTTTCCTCCAGATCGCGCAGGAAGGGGAATATTCCCTTGTATCCCCTCGTCTTGGAGTGAAGGAGAAGCTGTCGATGCGCGGCGGTGAGCAACTCCCATGGCTTGTCCATTGGAATTCTCTCGCGCTTGGCAAACTCCGCCAGCGCTCGGCGCTTGTTATCGTAGCGCGGCATCGTCCACGGATCGATCGCGCCGTCGCGCAACGATCGCGAAGGGTAGGGGACTATCAGTGTCTCGTCGTACTCGAGGATCGCGCCGAATCCGTTGCACTGGCTGCAGGCGCCGCGCGGATTGTTGAATGAAAAGAGCTGTGGCGTCGGCGCGGGGGCGACTGTTCCATCGTCGGGACACTGGAAGCGCTCGGTGAACGCGAGCTTGCTCACTGTAAATCCATCGAGCGGCGAGATCACCGGCTCATTGAACACGATGATGCAGTCCCCCTCACCCTCGGAGAACGCGACTCCGACGGCGTCGCTCAAACGGCCGGAAGCTTCCGGAGAAGCGACCAGCCGGTCCACCACCACGAGGAGCTCTTTCGAGCGGGTTATGTCGCGCCTGGTTTCGGCGAGCTCGTCTAGATGCATCACCAGTCCATCGATCGCTACGCGAAGAAAACCCTGCGCGCGAAGATTCTCGATGACCACCTCGTGCGTGACCTTATTCGAGAGCCGGAGAGGAAAGGTCACGTAAAACCGTGTGCCCGCCGGGAGCGAGAGAACCCTGTCCGTCACCGACGATACGGTGTCGGGCCTGATCTCGCGCCCGCAGTTCGGACAGTACGTTCGTCCCACCCGCGCCCACAGCAGCCTCAGATAATCGTAGATCTCGGTCGCAGTCCCGACCGTGGAGCGGGACGTCTTGGTGGGATTCTTCTGCTCGATCGCCACAGCGGGGGAAAGCCCCTCGACGGAATCCACGTCGGGCTTTTCCATCCGCTCGAGGAATTGCCTCGCATACGACGACAGCGACTCGACGTACCGCCGCTGTCCCTCGGCATAAATCGTATCGAAGGCGAGCGACGACTTACCCGAGCCCGACGGTCCCGTGATGACAGTGACCGTGCGCCTCGGGATCTCCACATCGAACCCCTTGAGATTGTGCTGTCTGGCGCCGCGGACGACGATGCTTTCTTTCACATCCGAAATCTAAACTCGACACCGAACATGCGCCGAAGTTATGCCGTCGCGACAGTAGAGGTTTCGGCAGCGCGACTAGAGTCGCCTGACAAGCCGGCCGAGGAGGAGGAGGACGATCGCTCCCACGGTGGCGATGCCGATCGAGCGGAAATCGAACTCGCCGGCGGCAACATGGCCCCACCCGAAAAATCGCGTTCCCAGCCATCCGCCGATGAACGCTCCAACGATTCCCAGCGCGATCGTGATGATACAGCCCGAAGGGTCCCGCCCCGGCACCAGAAATTTGGCCAGACTCCCCGCCACCAGGCCGAGGAGGATCCAGTAAAGCCAGAGCGGCAAACCCTTTTCCTGCGAGACGCCGAAGTTGCCTTACGGGAGCGTCGTCGTGCCTCGACCGCGCGTGGCCATCCGATAGATCCAGAGAAGGATGAGCGCGCCGATTACGGCGAGGATGATGCTCTGGATCGAGAATCCATTCAGTGGGGTGCCGGTGAGCATGTTCCCCAGGAATCCACCGATGAACGCACCTACGATGCCGATAATAATCGTAACGATGATGCCGCCGGGATCGTTACCCGGCATGATGGCCTTGGCGATCGCTCCTGCGATGAGGCCAAGAACGATCCATGCGAGAATTCCCATCTTCCCTCCAGTAAGGTTTATACGTCAGCCGACAGGATGGAACATCGGTGCGGTGCAGAGGTGCAACCTGCGTACCATAGACATGCCACTGGCGTAGCGTCACGCCTGCAACCCGGCTAGGATACGGCGAATGACTGCCCCCGCCCAACCGCACGAAGACGACATACTAGGTAAAGCCTACGACCGCAAGTTGATGCGTCGTCTTTTGGTGTACACTCGGCCGTACCGCAAACTGATGTACGGGGCATTTGCGCTGCTTTGCGTAGAGGGCGGAATCCAGG
The DNA here is from genome assembly GCA_036502385.1 of Gemmatimonadaceae bacterium. GTDB lineage: Bacteria > Gemmatimonadota > Gemmatimonadetes > Gemmatimonadales > Gemmatimonadaceae > UBA4720. Next base: position 4,480 of record DASXYR010000244.1, on the reverse strand, counting down.
TCGTCGGTCCGCTGCTGACGCGCCGAGTGATCGACGTCGCCGTCCCGACGCACAATATGCGCATCGTCATCATCTCGACGGCGCTCTTCTTTCTGGCACTGCTCACTGAGTTCGTCACGTCGTACGGACAGACCTGGCTCACGAGCCTGCTCGGCCAGCGCGTGATGCGCGATCTCAGAATGGAAATCTTCGAGCATCTGCAGCGGTTGTCGGTGTCGTACTTCGACCGGAATCCGGCCGGCCGGCTGATCACCCGGGTGACGTCGGACGTCGAGACGCTGAACGAGCTCTTCACCTCGGGCGTCGTGTCCGGGCTGGGCGATCTCTTCACCCTCGCGGCGATCAGCGTCGCGATGCTCATCATGGACTGGCGTCTCGCGCTCGCATCTTTCGCGGTAATTCCGTTCGTCGTTCTGGTGTCCGGATTGTTCCGGAAGGGCGTGCGCAATACTTATCGCGACATCCGGGTCAGGCTGGCGAGGATCAATTCGTTCCTGCAGGAACGCCTCACCGGAATGCGAATCGTGCAACTATTCGGGCAGGAACAGGGGGAAGCACAGCGCTTCGACGAGCTGAATCGATCGCATCTCGACGCCAACCTAAAGTCGATCACTGTCTACGCGCTCTATTTTCCGGCGATCGAGCTGCTCACGTCCATAGCGTTGGCGATTCTTATCGTCGCGGGAGCGTCGCGCGTGCACGCGACTGTGCTGAGCGTCGGCACCGTTGCCGCGTTTCTCCAGCTGGTGCGCAGATTCTTCCAGCCGCTCCAGGATCTCTCCGAGAAGTACAACATCCTGCAGACGGCGATGGCTAGCTCGGAACGGATCTTCACGCTCCTCGATACGCGGCCGAGTGTGGTCGACAGCATCGAAGAAGTGGGAGCGCGAGCGAAGCGCCCGGGCGTCGAGGTCGTATTCGAGGACGTCTGGTTCGCGTACGATCTCGCGCACATGGCGAAGCAGCTTCCCGGCAGCGAGCACGACGCGAAGACAGTCGAGTGGGTGCTCAAGGGCGTGAGCTTCACCGCTCGCCCTGGGCAGACGCTGGCGCTTGTCGGTCACACGGGCGCCGGCAAGACGACGATCGTCAACCTTCTCATGCGCTTCTACGATCCGCAGCGCGGACGCATCACGATCAACGGGGTCGATATCCGAACTATGCCGCTTCAGGAGCTTCGCTCGATGATCGGATACGTGCAGCAGGACATTTTTCTGTTTGCGGGTGATATCGCCACCAACATACGTCTCTCCAATCCGATCAGCGATGAGGAGGTCGTTCGCGCCGCGGCCGAAGTCGGGGCCGACCGGATCATCCGGGGATTTCCGAAGGGATACGGTCAGGTGCTGGGGGAGCGCGGAGCATCGATCAGCGTCGGCGAGAGGCAGCTGCTCTCATTCGCCCGGGCGATAGCGGCGAACGCGCCGCTTCTCCTCCTCGACGAGGCGACCAGCGCAGTCGATAGCGAGATCGAGGCGGAGATTCACGCCGCGCTCAGCGTGCTGGTCGCGGGCCGAACGACGATCGCCGTGGCGCACCGACTGAGCACGATCGCGAACGCGGACATGATTCTCGTGCTTCATCACGGAGAGGTCGTGGAGCATGGTACGCACCGTGAGCTGATCGAGCGCGCCGGTCTCTACAATACCCTCTGGCGACTGCAGGCCGGTGAGTCGGAATCGCCGCTTCAGCGAGCGGGGTGACGCTTGCCGCTCATTTCCAGTGTCCGTAGTTTGAGGTCAGGTGGGATGTCGTCATTCCTCCGTCCGTTGCATTCACATCCCGGACTCCCAACTCACATGAGCTCCCACTAGTGCACCTTGCGGTCGCGGCTCGCACTGATGTCGGCCGAATTAGAAAGGGTAATGAGGATTCGCTGCACGCTTCGGCCAACGCCTATCGCGGGCTCTTTATAGTCGCGGATGGCATGGGCGGACACGCGGCGGGCGAGGTCGCGAGCGAGATGGCGGTGGAGATCGTGAGCCATGACCTTTCCGATCTCAACGACCTGGACGCCGCGGATGCGCACGAGAAGGTGGCGAGGGCCCTCCGCGACGCGAATCGGGCGGTTTACGAGCGCACTCGCACCGAGAGGGACAAGCTGGGAATGGGGAGCACCGTCTCGGCGCTGCTGCTTTCGGAAGCGAGGTACGTCGTCGGGCACGTCGGCGACTCGCGGATCTATATGGTCCGAAGCGGCGAGATGCGCCAGCTCACGAAGGATCATTCCCTGGTGCAGGAGCAGGTAGACGCAGGGCTACTCACTCCCGATCAGGCGCGGCGCCACCCTCAGAGCAACGTCATCACCCGCTGTATCGGGATGGCCGATGAAATCGAGCCCGACGTGTTCGATGGCGAGGCGCGTGTCGGCGATGCGTTTCTCCTCGCCAGCGACGGACTCACGGGGATGATCGACGACCGCCGGATCCAGCAGCTTTTGATGTCGCGCGCAAAACCGGAGCGGATCGTCGACGCCTTGATTCAGGAAGCGAACATGAATGGCGGCAACGACAACATCACGGCGGTGGTGGTGCGTGTCCTCGAGGCGGAATCGAACACCGACCATGATGTGACGCCGATCCCGCCCGCGCGCACGCATGGGTGACGAGAAAGAATCCGTTTCGGCGCTGGCGCAGCTCTATCTCGGTAACATCCTCTACGCGCTCGAGCTGGCCGCTTTGACGCTTGAAGACCAGAACAAAACCGTCGACGCCTCGTTCTACAGGGGAATCGCCAGAAAGCTGGCCGAAGCACGAGGACGCGAGGCCAAGGGCGCCTGATCGTTTCGAGCGAATGAGTGTTCCGCGAGCGAAACCGCGCGTATGTTGCGCCGTAGGATAGAGCTGATCCCCGAGTTGCCCACCACGCCAAGCGACGGTACTTCAATTTATGTCTCCTGTATTTTTCGGAACCCTGCGCGAGCACTACATAGTTCTTTTCGGTGTCGCCGGGAGTTTCGCGGCCCTCGTTGGATTCGTCGCTGCCTGGGCGGGGGCGCAGTTCGGCTCGAGGCGCGCCGCGAAGCACGCGGCCGAGGAAATTCTCGCGACGACCAACGTTGGACTGGATAGAAATCTCGCCGCGCTCACGCAGGCGGTCGACGCGATCGCGCTCGAAGTCGAGCGTCTCTCCGAGGGACAGCGCTTTACGGCGCGACTGCTTTCCGAACGCCCTGCGATGAGTGTTTCTCCGAAGCAGGAGCCGGGACGGGTCGTAACCCCGCATTAGTCGTTCGGCATGCCGGCGGCAAAGAAAGCAGCAAAGAAAGCGGCGAAGTCCACGAAGATGGATTCGGATCCCGTCCACGGTTTCGAGAGCCAGAAGGCGTGGGAGAAATGGCTGAAGGAAAATCACCGCACGTCATCCGGCATCTGGATGCGCCTCGCCAAGAAGGCCTCGGGCATCCCGTCGATCTCCTATGCTGAAGCGGTGGAGAGCGCGCTCTGTTACGGCTGGATAGACGGTCACAAGCGATCCCACAGCGACACCGCCTGGCTCCAGCGATTCACGCCGAGACGATCACGCAGCATGTGGTCGCAGATCAATCGCGAGAAGGCGCTCGCGCTGATTGAATCCAAGCGAATGCAAGCCGCCGGACTCGAGGAGGTCGAGAGAGCCAGACAAGATGGTCGTTGGGAAGCGGCTTATGGATCTCAACGCGCGCTCGTCCCCAACACCGAGTTCCAGAAGGCACTGAACAAAAATCCGCGCGCGAAAAAGGTTTTCAACACAATCAGCGCGGCCAACAGATACGCCATTCTCTGGCGCATCCAAACGGCCAAGAAAGCCGAGACACGTGAGCGCCGCATCAGGGAGTACCTCGCGATGCTGGAGAAAGGCGAGACGCTCCATTAGATAATGCGTCATGCCGGAAACACGGCGCATTGTCATTCGCATCAAGAAGAACAAGGATGGCCGCACCTCGCTCAGCTGCTCCCGCGCCGACGGCACCGTGACGTGGCAGCGGCAGGAAGGCAAGCAGGCGGCCTTCTTCCCCAGGCACGACCTCACCCATTGCGCCGTCGAGTCCGTTCTTGGACAGCGTCAGGGTTTCTACGGACTCGTTGCCGCCGGCTGGGATTTCTCCGACTTCGGAACGCCGTGGCCGCGCGGGAAACTGCCCGCCGACGCTAACGTCTCCGAGATGATAGTCGGATTCTTCGATCTCGAGCGGCAGAGCGGCGAGACTGATAGTGCCACGGAGATCAACAGGAAGATCGCCGAGTATTGCGCGCAACACGGCCTTCCGTCGCGACGAGTGCTGACCGAGGATGATCTGACTCGCATCCGGGAGCGCCGTGAAGAGCTGTTCGCGAAGTGGGACGCGGTTCTGCCCGGGGACGCGCTCGAGATTCCATTCGAGATGGAGCGGTAGGCGGGAGGCGGGAAGCGGGAAGCGGGAGGCGGGAAAGCGGAAACGTTTCCTAACGTCTTGGCCGTCCTTGTAGCTCGCTTCCCGTTTTTCACTATTCACTTCTCG
>DASXYR010000243.1:0-2628 GCA_036502385.1 Gemmatimonadaceae bacterium | reverse complement strand
TCCAAGGAGTTCGTCGAGCCGCGGCCGCTGCTCCAGGCACTGGAGCAGCCGGGCGGCTGCGTGCTCTTGATCGACGAGATCGACAAATCGGACGCGGAGTTCGAATCACTGCTGCTGGAAATCCTGTCCGACTTCCAAGTCACGATCCCCGAGCTCGGCACCGTCTCCGCAATCACGCCGCCGACGGTGATCCTCACCTCCAACAGCGAGCGTGACCTCGGGGACGCCCTGAAGCGGCGCTGCCTGCATCTCCACATCGGCTTCCCCGAGCAGCGGCTTGAGGAGCGCATCGTCGAGAGCCGCGTACCCAACATCTCGCAGACGCTGCGCCGGCAGATGGTCGGATTCATCCACGAAATCCGCTCGCTGGATCTGAAGAAGCTGCCCTCAGTGAGCGAGACCATCGACTGGGCCCGCGTGCTGGTGCTGCTCCAGGCATCCGAGCTCGATACCGAGATCGTCAAGGACACGCTCAACGTGCTCCTGAAGTATGAAGCCGACATCGAGGCCGCGACGCCGCAAGTCACGACCTTCATCGCCAAGGCGGCCCGGTCCAACGTCTTCGGTTGACCCCGATGCGCGAGAACCTCCATCGTTTCTTTCGAGCAGCTCGCGGCGTGGGCGTCCACGTCTCGCCTGCCGAAAGCATCGACGCGATGCGTGCCGTCTCGCAGGTCGGCTTTTCCGACCGGACCATCCTGCGCGATACGCTTCTGCTGACGCTCGCCAAGTCCCAGGACGAGAAGCTCGCGCTCGGCGACTGCTTTGACCTGTTCTTCAGCCAGCCGGAGCTGCGGGAAGATCAGCCCAAAGCCGACGACAACAACGGCGCCTCGCAGGACTGGGATCCGTCTCCTTCATCGGGCTCGGCGAGCGAAGCGGGCGAAGGTCACCCTCCCGAAGGATTAGGTCCTCTTGCCCAGATGCTGCTGTCGCAGGATCGCAATGCGATCTCAGCCGCCATCGCCAGCGCTTCGGGTGCAGCCTCGCTGTCCGACATCCGTTACTCCACGCAGCGGGGCATCTTCTCCAGCCGCATTCTCGACGCCATGGGCCTTCAGCGCCTCCGCGATGATCTCGACGAACTCACCGCGACCAATCCGTCGCTCGCTGAGCGCTTGCGCGCCACGCTCGACGCCTTGCGCGAGGCGGTGCGTGACACCGTCTCGCAGGGGCTTGCGCTCTATGCCCGCGAGGAGGCCGAAAACCTCCGCAACGAGATCCTGCGCAATGCGCCGCTTGCCCGCATCGAGCGGCGCCAAGTCGCGGAGATGCGCGCCCTCATCCGCCAGATCGCACGCCGCCTGCGCGAGCGTTATTCGAAGCCGCGCAAGCGCCAGCGCCGCGGTCACCTTGATGTCCGCCGCACGCTGCGCCGGAATGCCGCCTGGGGCGGCATTCCCTTCCTCACCGCGTGGAAACGCAAGCACCGCGACCGGCCGAAGATTGTGGCATTGTGCGACGTCTCAGGCTCGGTCGCGCAGGTCTCCGATTTCTTCCTGCTGCTGATCCACTCGCTGCATGAGGTCGTCGACGACGTCCGCTCCTTTGCCTTCTCCTCACACACGATCGAGGTCAGCGATATCCTTGAAAAGAAATCGCCGGAAGAAGCGATGGCGGAGATCATGTCCAAAGTCGGCTTCGGCTCGTCCGATTACGGCTTTTCACTGGTCGATTTCGAGAAGGATTTCATGAGCTCGCTGACGCCGCAAACCACAGTGATCGTGCTCGGTGATGCCCGCAGCAACAATCTCGATCCGCGCGCCGACATCTTGCGCCGAATCTCCGAACGCTCGAAGCGGCTGGTCTGGCTCAATCCCGAAGGACGGCTCGCCTGGGGGTTTGGCGATTCCGAGATGCCGCGTTACGCGACCTTTTGCAGCGTGGTGCGGCAATGCGCCACTGCGCAACAGCTCGAGCGCGCGGTGTCCGATATCGTGGCGACGTATCAGTAGGCCTGCTCGCAGACGTCAGTTTCGCGCAAGCTCCACCTGAGCGACATTGCACTCGCGAAAGTGATAGGCGATTTCGTCGAGCGCGCGCTGCTCCCATTCCTGGGCTTGCGCGAGCCAGAAAACCCGCCGCTCAAAATCGAGCGCGGCGCGTTCCCGGCACAGGGATTCCTGACTGCGAATTTCCACCAGCCTGTTCATGCACTCACACTCCTGTCGTGTGAAGCCATTCCCCGCGAATCAGCCTAACAGAATCCCGAACCTTACGTCTCACAATTTCTGCGCATATCGCGGCGCAGAATGGGACAGCAGCTCTTCCCGTGCACTGCGTCCGTCGCGGCGCAACATCAAATCAAAATCATCAATTAGTGATCGGGGATCGGACGAGATTCGCATCCGAACGATCTTAACTTTTGTGGCGCAACGACGTGCGGCAATTCGTGAAGAGAGGTTCTAAACAACCCACCGAATTCCCGACTCATTGTCGTCGCATGGTCTTCATGCAGCGCCGCTAACAGGGTCGCGCGAACAACGCTATGACTTGAGGCAATATGAGCGACGACGTCGACTTCGATCTTTCACCGGACCAATGGGAGGCGCTACGCGCGCTTCGCAACCCGGCGCCGAACGGTCGCCTCTCGAAGGCCTATGTCGTCGAAGGCCTGATCAAGCTCGG
>DASXYR010000242.1:0-5541 GCA_036502385.1 Gemmatimonadaceae bacterium | reverse complement strand
AATTCTCGAGAACGCCACCGGCGCCGATATGGATCGATGGGAGATTCCCAAGTGGGAAGCTGTAGACAAGCCGCGCGGCAAGAGCGCTCGCCTTCACATCTCCACCAGCGGTTCCCTGGCCCAAGAATGACGTGCCGGCTTTCGCGCTTGCAGGCGTGTAGACGCCATCGGCCTCGAGATTCCAGTTCGGGGCAATGAAAGCGCCAACCCGACCACCGTATCCGATCGAATTGCCAAAACCCGAGTCCAGATTCCATTTACTATCAAAGTGCGTCCACTGCCCAAAGGCCCCTACCAGCAACGTACCGGGCGACTGAGCCGCCGCCGTTCCGCCGAGGAGTAAGGCCGTCATGGCGCAGACGGTCCAACTTCTTCTCAACATGATTGTTTCCTCTCAAAAGGTGGAGATGCAATGCAGCGGTACCGCGGTCGCGCGTTGCGTCGTGAGGCAGGATGCATGCCCGGTGAACGCAAAAACACTCTCCAGACGAACCCCCTCACAACGGGACAAACCTAGCCAATCTTTTTCGATAAGCTAGTGACACACGCCCAAACAAAAGTGCGCAAAAACATTCGTCACGATCCGTCAATTCCTCACCGTCAGCAACCCTGCTCGTCGCGGCCGAATCGGATTGCAAGTGCCACGCCAGCCAACGGTATGAGCAAGAAAAAGAACGACTATTAAATGAATTGGCCGAAATAGGCCCCGAAAATCGCGGGTTCCCGTGATAAAGTGGCGCAATTGGCGTGCAAGAAGATCGTGCTTTGCGCCCGCCTGCAAGCTCCTAGTGAACTACTCGACGCCACCAGGAGCCACGTTGCCGCGCCAGGACTTTGTCACTCGCCGTTTTCCACGCGAGCTGCATAGCTTCTCCATCAGCGAATCGGTCGTCCGCATTCGGTGCGAATGCAGTGCGAAACCAGTTGGCAATCGCGGTGGGAAACGGCTCCAGATCGGCGCGCTCTCCGAGCTGACGTGCAAGTATCTGCTTGGCATCGTCTTCGCCGAACGGCGCATCACGCGTCATGACGAAATACACGATCGCCGCAAGCGCGAATAAATCCGCGGCAGGCCCCTGTGGTTCACCCAGCAGTTGCTCGGGAGCCGCGAATGCAGGTGTACCGGTGGTGCCTGGCGCATCTTCACCGGTGACGTTTGCGATTCCGAAATCAGTGATTCGCCACCTGTAATACCGGTCGATCAAAATGTTCTCGGGCTTAAGGTCTCGGTGCAGGATTCCGTTCGCATGCGCGACGATCAATCCGTCCAGAACTGCCTCGACCTGAGTAGCAATTTCGGCGAGTTGCCGGGGTCCCGATCGCTGAACGAGACTCGCGACGCTGCCTTCTTCGGCGAGCTCCATTGTGTACCATGAAAGATCACCGCTCGAATCCCAGTCGTAGATCGGGACGATCGCCGGATGCGCCAGTTGCGCCGCAAGCTTGGCTTCGCGCCAGAATGCGCGCACCGCTTTGTCATCGCGCGCGATTGCAGGGTGCAGCGCCTTGAGCGCGACCTCTCGCTCGAGCGACAGGTCACGGGCGCGCCATACTGTACCAAACGCTCCGCTCCCGAGCTTCGACAATATCTCGTAGTCGTCTCCCACCGCCCACCGCATTCGTGCTTCGGCAGATTCGTTCGCGGTCTTGTCGGGCTCGCCACGCACCATGACGACGGTGCGCGCAGGATCGCCGCGTTCCACGCCACGCAACAGCACGGCGAGCGAGGGAAAGCGATCTTCCACGCTGAACGAGAGCGCGCGATCCAGCGCGGATGCCAATGCCTCCGGAGTTTCCGGTCTCACAAGTTTGACCGGAGGTATCCCGCGAGCGGGCGGTGTTTCGCCCGTTAACGCCGTGAAGCACATGGCGGCCAGCTGCCACTGATCACTCGCCGGCGTCGGCACCCAATCCGTCGACTCCCACTCCGGTGGCATCGGCAGCAGCTCGGCGCGCATGGGTCGCGTCGCTTCCATGGAGCGGATCTCCAGCGGCCCGTTCCCCGGCCTCACGCCCGGCGGAATCGCTTCACGAGGAACGGCCCACTGCCATTCGAGCATCCATAGCCGTCCCGTCGGTGTCGTCCATAACGCGTCGCCATTCAACCCGCCGTGCGCGATGCCGGTCTCGTGGAGATACGACAGCGTCGAGCAGGCCCCGCGAAGCAGCTGATAGACGTAAGGGATGTCAGCCAGCCCCAGACGCGAAAGCCGCGCGCGCACGGTCTCACCGGTGATCCAGCGGCGAAGATATCCGGGCCCTCGCCGGAACTCTCGATACGACGTCCAGTAGTGATAGGTGGTTGGAATCGAGGGATGGCTCCGCTGCGCGAGCTGCCTCGCTTCTTCGAAGAGCCATGCATTGTGGGCAGGGTCCGGGGCGGTGACAAGCGATAGCGATCGGCCAAGCGCGTCAACGACTTCCTGATAGTGTCGGTAGTCGCCGACCATCCCGCCGGGACCCCACGACCAATCAGGCGGAAGCACCCAATCGACTATGTGGGGAGGCAAGATCTTCGTCGCGCGCGGCGTCACCACTCCGCGATTCGTGGGTGTCATGCCTCGGCTCTCGTCAGTACGATCAGCACCCTTGTTCCGACTCCCTCTTCGCTGGTGATTGCAATTTCGCCATTCCATGCCTCGATCAAGCGCCGACTGACCGCCAGCCCCAGCCCGCTGCCCGTCGTTCGCGTGGAGAAATGTGGCTCGAAAACCCGCGGCAACACAGCCGCGGGAATTCCCGATCCATCATCGACGGTCTCGATCGTCACTTTGCGCTCCTCTTCGCGGATCACGACTTCGACGCGCTTCGCGCCGGCAAGACGCGCATTCTCGAAAACGTTGAGAAGCACATCCCTCATCTCATCGTTTCGGGCCATAGCCCACGTCGGCCTATCGGCGCCGCGAAGCTGCCACTTGACCACCGAGTCGCCCATTTGCTCCAGGCCCACGACGTCCTTGACGACAGCAGAAAGATCTATCGCCACCGCCGGCGGCAGATCGGCCGGTGCGCTTCCGTAGCGGCTGAACGAGCGCGCGATCTCATCCAATCGGTCGATCTCGGCGAGAATCCGTCTGACGTTGTCGTTGAGCACCTGATCATAATCCACCCGCGGATCGCTTCGAGCGCGGCGAAGGTGCTGGACGCCGAGCCTGATCGGCGTCAACGGATTCTTGATCTCGTGCGCTATCTGCCGCGCCATCTCACCCCACGCCAGCACGCGCTCGGCGCGAGCGACTTCAATTCTGCTCAGCTCGAGGTCCCTCGCGAGACGTTTCGCCGCGATGCCGCTCAACCAGAGTGCGGCCAGCGCGCCAACTGCAGTTGAAAAGAGAACCAACATGCCGAGGTCGCGACGACGCCGATCGAGCACCAGATCGTCGCTCCGCGCGGGAGCGGAGAGCACGTAAGCTTCTTGTCCATTTCCAGCCGACGCGCTGTATCCGAACAATACCTTAGCAGGCCCCAGCGATTCCTCGGATACCGCGGTGAGCTCACCCGCGCTCGAGAGGAGCACCTGCACCGCCGGCGGCAGAGTACGTCCCATCGGAGCGAGTGCCTCAAGCAGCGAGTCGCTGCTGCGATTGAGAAAGCCGTTGGAATAGAGAAAGAGCGGCGTCTCGAATTGCTGCGCTGCGCCCGGCAGCTGTGAGTACTGATTCTCGGCAATCACAGCGTGGAGCGTCTCGCGCACCAGAACTTCTCTTGTCTGCAAATCGTCGCTTCGCAGTCGCTGGTACGACCAGACTGCGAAGGCCACCGCTGGAATGACGAAGAAAGCGAAGAGCGCGAGCGTAAGTCGCGCGTGGTACGTGTAGATCCACCTCGCCGCACGCACACGCAACCATCGGCCGAACGCGCGCTCCGGCAGCGCGCCCAACAGCCAGAAGAAACCGGCGACCAGCAGGTCGAGAAGAAGCACGAGCGATCCACGCTCTCCTCTCGCCCATGTCGAGCGCAGGTCGATCTCGACGTGCGCGCGCTTGGTCCCATCGGATGTGGAGATGAGACGATCTCCGTGAAGCTCGTCGCCCATACGGCGCCAGTGAACGGTCGCGGTATCCGCGCGAACCGCGGTCGAGACGTCCGTGAGGTCAATCAGGTAGGGCGGATCACCACCAGTAGGCGATGCCATTCCGATGAGGGCGGCGTAAGGATTCGCATTCAGGAGCTTCGTGCGCGGATAGGTCAGGACGGATGTCACTCCTCCATCGCGATGTACTACCGCCGAGAGGATTTCTACGCCGGTGGCGCCGAGGACGCTTCGGGTCACCGTCGCACGCGTGGCAATCGCCTCTCGCACAGCTCTTTGTATCACATCGGAATCCGGCTCCGCATCGCTGACCGCGAACTCGGCAACTTCGTTCGCGCTGTCGTCCCACGCCGCGAGCGTGGCGGGATATTCCGCGGCCGCGAGATCCGACGAGGCGTACGCCTCCAGCAGGCCCGCGCGACTGCTCGCTGGCGGGGACTGTGAGAGTCCGGCGGCGAAACGCCGTGTGAGCAGCAACGCATAGTCGTCTGCATGGCCCAGTGCAGCGACGTCCTGCTCGGCAAGGCGCATTCGCTGTTGCAGCGTCGTTGTCCAGAGCCATGTGAGCGCAATGATTCCGGAGATGCAGGCGACGATGATCGCAGCGTTGAAGGAAATTGTGCCGACTTTTCCGAACGCCATACGCAACAGCCAGTATGCCGCGAGCATCACCGCGAAGAGAAAGACGAAGAGCGGGATTTCCCACGACAGCCACAGCCCCGGCGTCGATCCCCACGGCGGCTGACCGATGCCACGAACAATGTTCGATGCAAACGGAATTCCGACGCCCAGCATGACGAGAGCTCCAAGCGCGCTGTACAGCCGCGGCCAGCGCCCTTCCGGGAACGCGCGGATCGCGGCGTAGACCGCCATCAACACCAGTGCCGTACTTATCCATAGCGCGGCCGCGTTAGCCGTCAGTGGTCCAGCGAGCTTTGAGAAATAGTACGCCGGATCGAAGAGCCGCGATGTATTCGAGAAAGAGCTCCACGGAACCAGCGCCGTGACGCCAAGCGCAACCGCAATTGCGAACATCCGCTCGGAGAGCCCTCGCCGATCGCGCCACGAGTACAAGAGAAACGCAAGGACAAAAACAACCAGCGCGACGATTCCTCTGGCCCGAAGCATTGACGCTCGGCGGAATGTCACCTCTCCGGGTTCGGAAACTCGGGCGAGAGCGCGTAGAACCGGCTTACCCTGGAACGAGAGGACAACGGGGCCGCCGCGCGTGTCGTCGCCGGGCGAGAATTCGTACGACGCAACACCCTGCAATGGCGCGAACTGCTCTTCCAGCGTTTCGAGAAACCGGTCGGCGGGAGGAGCGGCGTGCAGCACGACCGAAGCAACTGCACGCCTGCCGCCCCTTGTCTCGACGACGTTCAGGGTCGTGTAAAACGGACGAAAGATCACACTCACCGGCGTATTTATCGAATCGGGATCAATCCTGATCTTGCCTGCCCATGCGAGTGGGGCGTCATTGTCGAAGAGAACCACGGACTCATTGTCTC
>DASXYR010000241.1:0-2259 GCA_036502385.1 Gemmatimonadaceae bacterium | reverse complement strand
AAATTCATCCCTGTATATAACGGGGGTGCACACGCTGGCTCAACTCAACGCATCAACTGAGTGACGGGACGCGGGAGGCGGGAGGCGGGAAACAGCAGATCAGCCCTCGTCGAGGACTTTCCTGACCGTCTGCAGCAGCGCTTCCGATGTAAATGGTTTCTGGAGAAAGCTCTTGGATGGCTCGATGAACCCACGCCGGATGATGTCGTCGTCGGTGTAGCCCGACATGTACAGCGATTTGATTGTCGGCCGGATGCCCGACAAACGCTCGACGAGCCCTCGTCCGTTCATGCCCGGCATCACAACATCCGTGAGGACGAGATCGATGTGCCCGTCTTCCTTGGCCGCAATCTCCATCGCCGCGCGTCCGTGCTCGGCCGAAATCACGCGGTAGCCTTGCCTCTCGAGAATGCGGCAGGTCAGGCCGCGGACTGCCTCCTCGTCCTCGACGAGCAGGATCGTCTCCGATCCACGATTGACCACCTTCGCCGAGGCGGGGTGGTCGCCCACAGTACCGAACGCCGCCGCCGCGCTCACTTCGGGGAAGTAGAGCTTCAGCGTGGTCCCCAGTCCGGGCTCGCTGTAAATCCAGATATAACCACCCGATTGCTTGACGATCCCATACACCGTGGCGAGACCGAGTCCGGTCCCTTTCCCCGGATCCTTCGTCGTGAAGAACGGATCGAACGCGTGCTCTTTGGTGTCGCGATTCATTCCGACGCCATTGTCGCCGACTGCGAGCATTACGTAGTGTCCCGCGACTACGGGGGAGTGCTCGCTGGTGTAGTGCTCGTCAAGCTGCACATTCTTCGTCTCGATGCTGATTCGGCCGCCCTGTTGCATCGCGTCGCGCGCGTTCACCACGAGATTCACCAGGATCTGCTCGATCTGTCCCGGGTCGGCGACAACGTAGCCGCGCGCCTCGCACTGCGAGGTGATGATGATGTCCTCGCCGATGAGGCGGCGCAGCATCGGCTCCACCGTCTCGACGACGCTGTTCATGTCGAGGACGCGCGGCTGCAGAATCTGCTTTCGGCTGAACGCGAGCAGCTGGCGCGTCAACGACGAGGCTCGCTCTGCCGCGCTGCGGATCTGCTTCACGTCATCGCTGCGGGGATCAGTTGGATCGAATCCCTCCATGATGATTTCGGTGTTGAGCCGTATCACGGTGAGAAGATTGTTGAAATCGTGCGCAATCCCCCCGGCGAGTCGGCCTACGGCGTCCATCTTTTGCGATTGCCGGAACTGCTCCTCGAGATTTCGGCGCTCGGTGAGGTCGATCGTCACACGGACGAAGCCGAGCACGCGTCCCTTTCCGTCGCGCACGGGCGCGGTGGTGAGAAGAGCGGGGAAGGGCTTGCCTGACTTTCCCTCGACGAGAAACTCGCCCGTCCAGCTCTCGCCGGCCGCCCCGCGCTCCACGATTTGCGCACCATGATCGCGGAGAAACGGCGAGGGCGTCAGCTCCTGAATCGTTTTTCCAACGGCTTCCTCCGCGGTCCATCCATAGAGATTTTCCGCGAACTTGTTCCAGAAGATCACGATCCCTTCGGGATCGGTGGCAACAACCGCTTGCTGCACAGCGTTCAGAAGCTGGGCCTGGAATCTTATTGCGGCCTCGGAGCGCGTCCGCTCCGTGATGTCCGTCATTGCGCCGATTACTCTGATGGCGATTCCGGCCGGATCACGCGCGATGTAGCCCCGGTCCATCACGTTCGCAAACGTTCCGTCTCCCCTCTGATACTTGTACTGGTCGGACCAGCTGTTGCCGCCGCCGTCGAGAACTCCCTTGAGTCCGGCAATGACCCTTTCACGGTCTTCGGGATGCAGGTGGTCATGCCACCATTCAATCTCGGGATAGATCTGGTTCTGTTTGTGTCCGAACACCGTTTCGACAGAGTCGTTCCACACCAGCGCGTTCGTCTTGATATCCCAGTCCCAAATGACGTCGGTCGTAGCTTTCGCCACGAACTTGAATCGCTCGTCAGTGCCCCTTACTGCGCGCTCGGCCTTGCGCTGCTCGCTGACGTCGACGACAATCGCGACCGCGGCGACGACTTCTCCCTTGTCGTTCACTACCGGAGCGGAGCTCATTCTGATGTGACCGTCGCTGCCATCTCCGCGCCGGATGCGAATCTCTTCGGCTCGCACCGACTCCTTCGTGATCACCGTTCGCGCCAGCGGCCACTCGAGAGCGGAATACTGAATGCCATTGTCGTGGAATCCCACCCACTCGCGATAGCTCTCCAGGTCTGGCGC
>DASXYR010000240.1:0-3837 GCA_036502385.1 Gemmatimonadaceae bacterium | reverse complement strand
CGACCCGCGTCAGTTCGCGCGAGTGGATGCGGTGCTTCTTCTCGACGGAATGCACACGTCGTACGTGCCCGAGGGCAAACTGCTCGCTGCCGGCGGAGCGCTGGACACGACGAACCTCGCCGCGTTCGCGAGATTCGCGAGCGCGGCGATGCGCGGCGAGAAGCGTTTCGTCGTCACGCACTCCGAGATCTTTCCGGGGTCATTCGCGAGCACGACCGAGACGGCCGACTGGCTTCTGCACGAGCTTGGCCTGCACCGCACGCCGGTGCTCCGGTGGGGTCCGCGCGGCATGCAACAGCTGAGCGAGGCTGGCGGCGGAAACTTCGAGCTACTGGGTTTTGCGGGAAACTCCGCGCCCGATCATATCGACCAGCTTCACGCGATGCCCGAGCTCCTCGCGCGAACGCTGAAAGGGCAGTAATGTTTTTGGCCACCAAAAACGGAGCAGAAATGAGAGAGCAGAAGGCCTTTGATAGCGGAATGATGGCCGGCTTCTTCTTCACCGTTGCCGCCGTCTCCGGCAACTGGCTCATCACGCTGCATCCGGATGCGAGTCCGCTTCGAACCGCAGGCGTATGGGTTCAGGCGCTCGTGTGTCTGGCAGTCGGTCTCTACCTGTTCCTTCGCCGCCGCCCAAAGTCGTCGCCATCAACGGCGGTCTAAGTTTTTAGCCCGAAGCACCTGGCCGCTCCCCCTGGATTCGCGCCGCCTTGAAGACCTTCCTGGACCAAGCGTGCTACGACGAGACGATCAGCCGCCTGCGCACCCTCCGCCCCGAGACCCGCGCCCAGTGGGGACACTTCACCGCGCCAAGAATGATCGTTCACCTCGTCGACCAGATGCGCCATACCCTGGGCGACCTCGAAGTCCCACCCCGATATGGCCCGCTGCGCTGGCCCATCGTCAAGCCGGCAATGATGTTTTGGATCCCCTGGCCGAAGGGGCGCATCAAGGGTCCGCCCGAGATGTTCACGACACAGCCCGCCAATTGGAGCGATGATCTCACCAGGCTCGAATCGCTCCTCGCCCGCTTCGTCGGCGAGAGCGCCCGCGTCGATTGGCCCGATCACGCATACTTCGGACGCATGGACAGACTCTTGTGGGGAAGATTCTGCCACCGCCACTTCGACCACCACCTGCGCCAGTTCGGCGTCTGATCTGACGATGCCAGCATCCGAGATCACACTCCCAGCGCGCTTCCGCATCGATGAGGAGATCGGGCGCGGCGGGATGGCGGTCGTGTATCGCGCGCACGATCAGCACCTCGATCGTTTCGTCGCGATCAAGGTGCTCTCGTCCGGACTCTCGCATACGCTTGGCGCCGAGCGTTTCCAGCGCGAGATCGCGCTGATGGCGAAGCTGGTGCATCCCGGCATCGTCGCGCTCTTCGATTCCGGCGAAATCGACGGCCGGCTCTATTACGTGATGCCGCTCGTCGCCGGCGAGAATCTCCGCGCTCGCCTCACGCGCGAGCGACGCATGTCGATGGAAGACACCGTCGCGTTCGGCGCCGACATCGCGGAAGCGCTCGCGTACGCGCATGGCGCCGGCATCGTGCACCGCGACGTCAAGCCCGAGAACATCTTCACCGTCGGCGGACGCGCCCTTCTCGCCGATTTTGGAATCGCGCACATCGCCAAAGAACAGCAGGGCGACGCGCTCACGCTGACTTCGCCAGGAATCGTGCTGGGGACTGTCGCGTACATGAGTCCCGAGCAGGCCACCGGGGAATCGCGGATCGACGGCCGTTCCGACCTATACAGCCTCGGCTGCGTTCTATATGAAATGACGACGGCGGTTCCACCGTTCACCAGCGAGAACGCTATCGGTGTCCTCGCCAAGCACATCGTCGAGGCGCCGCGGCCCGCGCGCGACAGGAACGCGGGCATCTCGATCGAGCTCAACGATCTCATCATGCACCTGCTGTCGAAGGATCCAGCGCAGCGGCCGGCGACGGCGGGCGACGTCGCCCGGGCGCTTCGATCGGGGCGTCCGACCATCGAAACGGTACCGGCACCCCGAGTGCCCGGCGACGCGGAGCGTCTCGTGGACGAAGCGCTCAAGTCTATTTACCTCAGCGTGAGCGCGGGTCCAGCGGGACGAACGAATCTCGAGCAGGCCGCAGCGTATCTGAAGCGGGCACTCTCGCTCGACCCACACAACGCCCGCGTGCTGTGCGCGCTCGCGAACTGGCAGTACACGATGGGCCGCGCGGGATTTCTTCCGCCCGAGGAGGCATTTGCGAAAGGACGGGAGCTCATCCTCGACGCTCTCGCGGCCGACGACCAGTGCGGCGAAGTGCACAACGCGCTGGGAAAGATCGCGCTCTACTACGACGACGACTGCTACGCCGCCGCGCGTCACATCGATCGTGCGGTCGCCCTCGACCCCGAAGACGCCGAGGGCCTGCGTTTCCAGAGCGTCGTATATAAGATCCTCGGACGCATCGATCAGGCGGTGCGGATCGCGAAAGCCGCAACCGAGCGCGAGCCCGAGCTGGCGTCGGTCTGGAACGGATTGGGCGACGTGCTTCTCGCGGCGGGTCGCAATGCTGAAGCGATGTACGCGCTCAAACACGCGATAGCGCTTCAACCGGGATACGGGCCGGCGCTCGAGCGATTGGAGCTGGCGCACCTTCGACTTGGAGAAACTGCGCTCGCCGTTGAAATCCGCGCCTCGCGATTTCGACTGGCGGACCATCGAGAGCGCGCCGATCAATTGACGCGCGAGGCCGAAGAATTCGGTCCGGCCGAGGCGATCCAGCGGGATCTGCAACGCGAGCTGGAAGACTTATTGCGCCGTGCCGAGGAGTCGGATCCCTTTGCGGAATACTATCTCACCCGCACGCCAGCGGATCAGATCATCATGACTTATGCAGCACTCGGTGAGTGGCACAAGGCGATGGATTGGGTGGAGCGCGCATACCACCGTCGTCCCGTGCGCCTCCGAAGGATGCTGACCGAGCCACCTTTTGATCGGCACGGACTGGCTGTGGATCCGCGCTACGCGAGACTCCTTCGCGTGGCAGTGATGGAAGATCTCCTGTAATCTTTGAGTATTAGCACGAGGCCCCTGGCCGCTCCGCCCAAAGCCCCGGGCCGGTAGTGTTCAGTTTGCTTTTGTTTTCGACGAGGAGTATTGGGACGATGATCAGAGTTTTACTAGCGCTGTCGATGTTGGTTTCCGTGGCGTGCTTCGATGATTACTCGACGGCCGTGGGCACCGTCACCGGCACCTACACCCTCCGCACCATCAACGGCTCGGCGCTCCCGTACACCTACGACGTGGATGCGTCGACCCGAAAGGAGATCGTCGACGACATGATCACGCTGTTCTCGGGCGGATCATACTCGCGGGTGCAGCACGCCACCATCACAGTGACGGGACAGACGACCGGCCAGACCAACACCGAGAGCGGCGCCTATGTCCTGCTTGGGACATCGGTGACACTCAACCCCAGTCCAGCGGGTCGCTCCACCGTAACCACGGTCGACGGCAAGACGATGACGCTCGTCGAGTCCGGGATCACCTGGACCTTCATGAAGTAATGGCGGGAACGAGGTCCCTTCAGCTACTATATCCTCAGGCACGGTAGGCGGAGGAGGAGACCCATGAAGAGCTTGACCGATGTTCGCGCTCTCGCGTTGGCTGCTGCACTCGCTGGTTTCACCGCGTGCGCTTTCCCCGTCGTGGGACGCATGAGTCCCTCTGCTCTGACAGGCGTTCGATCTCCTTCGGTCGAGGATCTCGGCCCGACCGATACAGTCCGGCCGCCCGTCATCGAAGTGCGCGAGTTCCCGCGCTCCTCGATAGTCTCGGTCGTCGCCTGGTCGCCAG
>DASXYR010000239.1:0-4836 GCA_036502385.1 Gemmatimonadaceae bacterium | reverse complement strand
TCCGCGCCGGATGCGAATCTCTTCGGCTCGCACCGACTCCTTCGTGATCACCGTTCGCGCCAGCGGCCACTCGAGAGCGGAATACTGAATGCCATTGTCGTGGAATCCCACCCACTCGCGATAGCTCTCCAGGTCTGGCGCTGGACGGAATGATGAGCGAAAGATTTCCGTCATCTGCGCGTTGACAGAGACCAGACGTCCCGAAGGCACTTCAGCGACAACGACTCCGACTGGCATCTGCTGCTGTACCGCGTGAGCGAGAGTTCTTTCTGCCACGAGTCGCAGATGAGTATCATGGGCAGCCCGTTCGGCCACGTGGCGCTGGATCTCGGACAGTGCCGCCGAACCGAGGGCGGTAAGGGTATCGATATCGCGCTCGGTCCACGGTCGCGGCTGGTAGTCCATCGCGCACAACGTTCCGAGCACCTGTCCCTCATCGTTGATGAGCGGCACTCCCGCGTACGCTCTGGCCTTGATGTCCCGGCCGACGGTTAGCGGCTCCGTGACCGTGTCGGCGACGATGATCGGTTCGCCCCAGGCAATGACATCCTGGCAGAATGTCACATTCAGCGGATGCCAGCCGTGCTTCACGTTTCCGCCAGCTGAAGAAACTCCCTTGAAATACTGGCGCTCCGCGTCGACGAGGGAGACGACCACGGTGGGAACACCGAGTATCTGTGCAGCGAGGCGGCTGAGCGCGTCCAGGCGTCCCGCTTCGCAGCCCTCGAGAAGACCGGTTCTTTGAAGAGCCGCGAGCCTGCTCGGGCTTGTTAACGCTTGAGGGTTGGGCAATGACGGAAGAGGAAGTCGATGGAACGTACTCTATTTGACGAGCAAGAATCTCGTCAGCCACTCGTTCCTAGGCCATGGAGAACGCCCTGGCGCCCCCAGCGGGTGTCGCCCGGCCGCGGCCGAGTGGCAGGATCAAGGTGAATATCGAGCCCTTTCCGACCTCGCTCTTGAGCGTGAGGTCGGCTCCCATCGCCCTTGCCAATCCGCGACTGATCGCGAGGCCGAGTCCGGTTCCTTCGCTCGTGCGCGTAAGGCCTCCCTCGAGCTGGACGAACGGCTCGAATACGGCGGCGAATTTGTCACGCGGAATTCCACAGCCGGTGTCCTCGACGGTGATCGACACCGTTCGCTCGTCGACGGCGCAGAATACTCTGATTCGCCCACCGACCTCGGTGAACTTTACGGCGTTCGAGAGCAAGTTGATCATGATTTGGCGGAGCTTGTCGGGGTCAGTCCGCGCAAATGTATTGCCGGCCGGCATGTCGCAGGTGTATTCGATCGCTTTCGCGTCGGCGAGGGAGCTCACCATCGCCTCAAGGTCGGCGAGCAGGGCTCGCACCGGGACGTCTATGATCTCGTATTTGACCTGCGTCGCTTCGAGGCGGGTGAAGCTCAGTATGTCGTTGATGATGCCGAGGAGGTGCTGCTGGCTTCGCCTGATGCGCTGGAGATCCGATCGCTGCGCGTCGTTGAGCGGGCCGCGCAGCTCCATATCAAGCAGATCGACATAGCCGCCGATGGAGTTGAGGGGGGTGCGCAGCTCGTGACTCATCACCGCCATGAACTCGGCTTTTGTTCGATTGGCGGCGTCCGCTATCTCCCACGCCTTTCTTGCTTCGGCGATGACGGCACGAAGCTCCTCGTTGGTAAGGGCAAGCTCGTGGGCGAGCTCGCGCGCCTCGTTTGTCTGGTGCTCCAGCTGGCGCGCCTGGGCCTGCAGGGTTTGGTTGCTCTCTTCGAGGGCAGCCATGCGCGCAGCGGCAATCTCGCGCTGATGAGACAGCCGTACAGCGCGAATCACCGCATCAACTTTAGGAAATGAGAATGGCATATTCGCGCCCGCGATCCGGGTCTATATGTGTGACGATCACTTTTGCCGCAGGAGAACACATCGGGCCTACTGTACGGTGCCGAACGCTTCAATTGGCACTTAACGCCGATTTGTGATATCGCGCCAGCCTTCGCGGCCTCTGATCGGGCTCCACTGGACATTGGGTGTATCTTGAAGTGCTTTTGCGACCCGGTAGCTCAGTTGGTAGAGCAACGGACTTTTAATCCGTAGGTCGTGGGTTCGAAACCCACCCGGGTCACTCAGAACTTGAAAACGAAGTCGACGTATGGAAATCCGAGTCCCGTCCGCCCTTCGCCGCTGATGTTGAAGAGCGCCAGATCCACGGTCATTTTTTCGCCCATCAATCTGATACCGTAGGAGTACAGCGGGTTGGCGTGCGTGTCGGGGATGATGTAGTTCTCGGTGACTAGCGCGACGTTTCGAGCGACGCGGAATTCTCCCCCGATCATTGCCACCGGGTTGCGCGCGACGGTGGTTCCGGCAAAACCATAGCCGAGTCCCACTGTGATGCTGGCGTCGGGTGGCCCAAACGTTCCGACTCCGTAGGCGATCCCTACCGTGGCTTCATCGGGAATCCCGCCAACAACGAGCGCGCCGACTGCGAGGTTGACGTTGTCGCGCACTTCAGCTCCGATTTTCGGCGTGAAGTAGAACACCTGCTGATCGATCCCCGCGGGGAACAGCGACATTCCGCCTCCGATGCTCACATTGTCGGTCACGCCGTAGGCGGCACCCGGGAAGAAGACTTCGTAGTCGGAGACGTATCCGTCCCCTCGCTCGAGCATCCGGCCGGACGGAGCGAAAAACAACCGCGTCGAATTCGGGTTTGGGAACCAGTACTCACCCTCCTTCATTCTGTCAGCCGCAACCGACTTCACTTCGGTCACGCTCGCGATGGGAAGAGAGACGTTGCCGACGCTCGCATCGATGGTCAGGGAATCCGTTCCGATCGAGGTGATTCTGCCGATCAGCGTGGATCCGCCGCGGAGAGTGAGAATCTGTAGCTCAGTCGAGTCAGCCACATGAAGCTTGCTACGAATGTCCGGACGCGTTTGCGCTCCGATCGCGCAAGTAGCCAGTGCCAGAGCCGCAAAGCCGGTGAAGATAAACGTCGAGGAGCGCATGGGAGTCGGGGTTGGGTGTGAGTGATTGATCCTCGCGCCAACGATCGCTCCCGAGATTCGTGCAGCCCATACGTAGACCAACGTAGAAGAGCCAGTAAGGGGTATCTCTCGTCTGGCCAGACCCCCTGGTCTGACGCGTGCCCTTGAGCCATTGAGTCTCAAGGATCAGTTTATCGAAACCCCTTGATTTGGTGACTTCATGCCGACGAAGACTGGGCAGACGCAGGATGTTTCGCGGGCGGTCAACGCGTTGAGGCGAATGGTGCGTGGCCTTCGCTCGGCGGCGGAGTCGGTCGAACGTGAGCTCAGTGTCAGCGCGGCGCAGCTGTTTGTCCTCCGGGAATTGGCCAATACGCCCGATCAATCGGTGAAGGATCTTGCGGCGGTCACCATGACCACGCACAGCACCGTCTCCCAGGTCGTCGGCCAGCTCATTTCGAAGAGGCTCGTGACGCGCACGACCGACACACTTGATGGACGTCGCTCGGTGCTGCGCCTCACTCGGCAGGGCGCAGCCCTTCTCCGCAAGGCGCCACGCGCCATACAAGAGGATCTCGTAGATGGTTTCGCGTTATTGACGCCATCGCAGCGACGAGGGCTTGCAATCGGCCTCGAGAAATGGCTCACTGCTTCGGGCCTTTCTGGCGCGCACCCCGCGATGCTGTTCGAGAAGCCGTTTCTAGCCGGCAGGAAGAGGGTCGCGAAGCGGCAAAAATGAAAAAGGGGCATCGAGAGATGCCCCTTTTTCGGTCCAACCGCTTATCACCTGATTTTGGAGGGTGCAGGTGATGACACCCTGAGCCACGAGAGCACTGCAGTGCCGAAACTCAATCCACTGTTTGCCGTCTTCCCTTGCATATACTTGACGATTCCCGGACGGTGCCGTAACGAATTGCGTCGGTACCGACGTATGCCGGGAGCCGGGCGCCATCAGCCCGTTCCTTCGGGAGGCTTGGCTGGGTCCACGGGCATTGCAGACAGCTGGATTCCGCCCTCCGCCTTCCGCATCATCGCAACGAACGAAGCGGCAGCCTCCGGCTCGAATTCGGTTCCAGCGCGCTCTTCGATGTAGGTGAGCACTCGCTCCGACTCCCACGCGTCACGGTATGGCCGGCGCGTACGGAGTGCGTCGTATACGTCGCAGACGTGCACTAGGTTGCTGGCCTTGTGGCAATCGCGCGGATAGTGGCGCACCGGATAGCCCTGGCCGTTGATCATGATGTGGTGCTCGTGGGCGACCGCCACCGCCAGATCTAGCCGGCGGCCGCTGTCGATGATCAGCTTCGCTCCCGCTGTTGGATGACCCTGCATCACGGCGCGCTCCTGGTCGGTTAGCTTGCCGGGCTTGTTCAGTATTTCCGGCGGAATACTGACCTTGCCCAGATCGTGCAGCAGTCCGGCGATTCCGAACGTCCGCACGTCCTGCGCGGCGAGCCCCACCGCCTCCGCGAGCGCCATCGTCAGGACAGAGACGTTCAGAGAATGGGTCGTCGTGTACTCGTCGAATTCCTTGAGCTGGAGCAAGGGCAGGATCATCTGCTGGTCGCCGTGCATGGCCATCGACAGCGAACGCACCACCGCCTCCGCTTCCGCGAGCGGAAGCCTGCCGCGATCGAGGACGTCGCGGTGCATCGACTGGATCGACGCAGCTTCCTCGCCGAGGGCGTAGAACGTGGTCGCGACCGGCACCTCGGCCTGGAAGCTCTCTTCCAGCTCGCGCGTCTCGCCCCGGATGCCCAACGTACCGACCTTGATCGCGGACGAACGCGGTCTCGCTTCGGCGGAATCGATTACCGAAAGGGTGATGCGCGCCATCATCTCTTCCAGAAATTCCTCGTACTCTTCCCG
>DASXYR010000238.1:0-15630 GCA_036502385.1 Gemmatimonadaceae bacterium | reverse complement strand
ATTGATGGTGACGTTCTTGATGCCGACGATCCGCTTTTTCTCTTCTATCTCGAGGATTCTGTCCACGAGCAGAAAGGGATACCGGTGCGGCAGGACCTTCATGATGTCTTCGATGGCGAATGCAGTCTTCATCTTCTCTTCCATCCTCTTCTCCTTGCTTGCGGCTTTCACCAACTCCCGCACCAATGTTACAGTTCCGCGATGGCTCGGCTTGACCGCCACGATTCGTGCGCGCACCCGCGCGCCGGCGAGCGCCAGATCCCCTACACAGTCCATCGCCTTGTGACGCACGAACTCGTCGTTCCAGCGAAGCTCGCCACTAAGAATATCGCTGTCATCGAGCACAACCGCATTGTCGACCGTCGCGCCCTTGATTAGGCCCATGCCTCGCAGCGCATCGACCTCATGCACGAAGCCGAACGTCCGCGCCCTCGACATCTCCGCCCTGAAGCAATCCTCGGTGACGACGAAGCTGCGTGACTGCCGTCCGATGAGCGGGTGAGGAAACTCGATCGTGACGTCCAGCTCCAGATGATCCGATGGATATGCCTCATAGACAGACGCGCCATCGATGATCCTTACTGGTTCCGCGATGTCCAGAAAATCCGGCTCGCCCTCCAGGCTCGCAATCCCCGCTTCCGACAGCGCCGCGATGAAAGGAGCGGCGCTTCCATCGAGTATCGGAGGCTCCGGGCCATCCATGTCGATGGTGACGTCATCGATGCCCATTCCAGTCACGGCAGCAAGAACGTGTTCGACCGTATGGATCGCGTGCTCACCCTTACCGAGCTGTGTTCGACGCTCGCTGGCGCTTACCTCGCTGACGTGTGCCTTGATGCGCGGAAGTCCCGCGCAGTCGGTGCGGCGAAATACGATTCCCTGCCTCGACGCGGCCGGCTGAAAGGTGATGGTGCACTGCACGCCGAGGTGCAGTCCAATTCCCTCCAGCACCGCAGGCCGGGCGAGGGTCGTCCGGCTCACTTCGTTTCCGTGCCAGCCAACAGCTTCTCCAGTCCACGCACCATGCCGGCCAATTTAAACAGGGCTGCCGACGCGCGAAGCGACTCGCGATGCGGGCGTGCCGGATAACCCGACCACGTCTCACCGGCCGGTATGTCTCCAAAGACGCCGGCCTGCGCCGCGAGCCTCGCGCCGGCGCCAATCGAGAGATGACCGCTGATGCCCGCCTGACCGGCCAGGATTGCGCCATCACCCACTATTACAGATCCGGCGATGCCGACCTGCGCCATGATCAGGCATTTCTCCCCGATGCGCACGTTGTGCGCGATATGAACGAGATTGTCGATCTTGGTCCCGTTGCCGATCACAGTATCGTCAATGCTGCCGCGATCGACGGTCGTGTTGGCGCCAATCTCGACGTCGTCACCCACGATGCACCGGCCCACGTGAGGGATCTTATGGTGTGCTCCGTCGCGGAACACGTAGCCGAACCCATCGGACCCGATCCGGGCCCCCGAGTGGATGTTCGCACGCTCGCCAACACTGGCTCGAGGGTAGATCGTGACGTGAGACCAGAGGCGCGTGCCGTCGCCGAGAGCGGCGTTCTCACCAACAACGCAGTGCGCAGCGACGACGACGTCGTTACCGAGGGTTGCATCTTGACCGATGATCGCGTACTCGCCGATCGAGACTCTCTCGCCCAAGACCACGCCTCGACCGATGCGGGCGGTCGACGCGATGCCGGGTTGCGGGCGCGTCTCAGGATACAATCGCGGAAGCAGCGAGAGAAGTTTCTCGAGCGGCTGCTTGACGATGATGCGCGCTGCGGGGTTTCCCGCCGCGTCACGAAATTCGGGATCGACCAGGACAATCCCCGCGCGCGTGTTCGCCAGCATTGGCTCGTACTTCGCGCTCGATAGAATGCTGATGTGGTTGCGCTCGGCGCGATCGAGCGGGGCTACTCCGGTTACCGATACCTTCCCGTCGCCGATCAACTCTCCGGAGACGAGGGCCGCAATAGCCTCAGCGGTGATGGTGCTAGCACCATCACCGCTGATTGAGTTGCGAGAGCCGGGTGGTGGGCTCACTTCTTCGGCCGAGTCACTCCCGCGGGCTGGGGCACCGCACCGTTGGCTGGCGTCGTCGGCGGCACGCCCTGCGATTTCAGGCGCGCAAGCACGCGATCGGTAAGATCGAGCCTCTTGTCGGCGGCAACGACTACGCTGGCCTGTGCGCCTACATCCAGGATCATCGAGTAACCGTCTTCCTGGCGGATTGACTCGATCACGGCCTGAACGCGCTCCATGATCGGTTTCACCAGCTGCGCCTGCCTCGCCTGCATTGTCGAGTCCAATCCACGGGCACGAGCCTGGTACTCCGTTTCCCGGTCGCGAATGACCTTCCCGCGTGCCGCGCGCGTGGTCGTGTCGAGCTTGGCGGCATCGCGATCGAAGGCGGCCATGAGCGTATTCAGCGAATCGTTCATCCGCTGAAGCTGCGTCCGATAGGCACCGACTTCACGGTCGAACTGCGCTTCCGCCTCAGCTCGCCCGGGTGCCTCCTGAAGAAGCTGCGCAGAATTTATGTAGCCGATCTTTACTGTCACTGGAGCCGAGGCTGGCGCTGTTTGCGCGCTCGCGGCTCCAATTGCGATCAGCGATGTGGCCAGTGCGATCGAGCTCGCACGGAGAAGCACACGCATTATGACTCCAGTGTTAGAAGAATTGTCCAAGTTTGAAATGGAGCTTCCAGCCTGGTGCTGGCTGCCCCAGGGCGTCCGTCTTGTCGAAGCCATACCCGAGGTCCACCCCCAAAGGTCCGAGGGGACTTAATGTACTCACTCCGACGCCGGCGCTCCTGAACAGCCTCGTTGGGTCGAATTCCCGTGGCTTGTTCCAGTCGTTCCCGCCCTCGAAGAATGTATTGAAATAAAGGGACTGATTGAGCCGGAGACCGAGCTCCGCCGTTCCTACAAAGAACGCATTGCCGAACGAAGAGACGCTGGCTTGGTTCTGATCGGCGTTGGGGTCGAATCCGTTGGGCGTGATTGAAAACTCGTCGTATCCGCGCAGCTGCTCCCCGTACTGGGTTCCGCCAACGGTGAACGCCTGGGAATAGAAGAAAGGCCCGGTGTTCCCGAATACAGCCCCCGCACGAGCCGAAAGGCCGACGATGAACATCATCGGCTCGCCGCCGAGAAGACTGCCACCGATGTGGCCGATGGGTGCGAATGAACGCAGCTCGGTCGTATACCGCTGAAATGCGGCGGTGCCCCCGAGAGGTCCGCCATTGAACTGTGCGTTGAAGGTCTGGAGGCCGCCATCGGCGGGAAACGGAAGGCCGGTTCTCGTATCGTGGGTAACTGTGAAGCCAAGCGTCGAACGGAAGCAGTTCTTGCACGCATCGGCGATTGTCCCGAGGAGTCCGTCGCTCTGGTACTTCACCTTCTCGCCCCCATAGGAGACGAAGACCCTCGTGTAGAGCGAGTTCGGCACGGGGAATCCGAACTGAAGCTGCCCGCCCGTGCGCGTGGCGCCGCCGAGCTCCGCGATCTGGAAGCGCGAGCGGCTGTTGTAGGCCGTGAGGCTTCCCGATATCCGCGACTGCCTGATGTTGGGATCGCTGTACGTTGCGTTGAAATCGTTGATGTACTGACCGAACTGCCACTGTACCTGCGCTCGCTTGCAGCGGCCGAGAAGGTTGGGCTGATCGAGTCCGATGAAACCACCGAGACCAGTCCCCTGACCCATCGACGCGCCGAAATTCACGTTGCCGGTGCGCTTCTCCTTCACGTTGAAGACGATGTCGACGTCGCCGTCATCGCCGCTGGGCCTCGTCTCGGGGGCCGCCATCGGTGTTTCGAAGAAGTTGAGGTTGCCGATGTTCTGATAGCTGCGAATGAGATAGCTGCGGTTGAACACCTGACCCGGCGCGAGTACGATCTGCTCGCGAATGCATGACTCGTGGGTGTAGTCGTTGCCGGTGATCTCAATGCGATTGACGATCGCCGGAGTCCTCTCGTCGATCTCCCAGCGGAGATTCACCTTGCGAACGGAATCCGTGCTCGGCACGCGCTCCATCACCGGGCGCACCTGCGCGTAGATATAGCCCTCGTCGTTGTACGCCTCGGAGAGCTTTTGCTGTGCATCGTCCCACTTCGCGGCGTCGAACGTATTGGGCGGATTGACATAGCTGCGGCGAAGCGTGCTGAGGGCAACCTGCGTAATCGTTGCCTGCTGGTTCGCGCCGAAGGGATAGAACGCTCCGATCTGCTCGGTCGAGAAGCGCCGGTTTCCGAGCACCTCGAAGTTTCCGACCGTGTAGCGGGGTCCTTCACTCACGGTGATATCGATCAATCCTTTGCCTTTGGCGCGGTCGACGATAAGGGTGTCGTGGAGAATCCGGAAGTCAATGAAGCCACGACTTCCGTACAGCTGCGGAATTTTCTCGCTTAGATCGCTGGCGAACTTGGCATCGTCAAATTCGCCGTTGCGCGTCCAGAGAAATCCCTCCGGCTTCGTATCCATGGCCGCGACGATGTCCTCGTCGGCGACATTCTTGTTTCCATTGATACGGATGCCCGAGATTGCGAGACGACGACCTTCGTCGATATTGAAATCGATGGATAGCTTGCCGTCCTTGATCGTCGAGTCCGCTTTGATGGTCGCGAGGTAGTAGCCGTTGCTCTCGTAGAGCGAATCTGCGCTGGCGATTGCTTTGGCGATCTTCGCGGGATCTATGGGAGCGCCAGTGGCGAAGGCCAGTTTCTCCTTCACATCCTTTGGGGAAACCCGATCGGCCCCGATCACGCGATAGCTGGTGAGCGTCGGCCTTTCCTTGACCTGAATCACCAGGCCGGCCTTGCCCGTCGTCGGCTCGACATGGCAGACAATCTGCACGTCGTCGAACTGGCCGGTGGCGTAGACTGCCTTGATGGCGGCCTGGATGTCCTTGACGCTCAGCGCCGTGCCGAGGGAAAGGCCCGCGCTCGACCGGATGGCCGCGGTGTCGACCCTCGAACTGCCGCTGACTGTTATGGCTTCAGGCGTCGAACAGGCACCGGGCGCAGTCTCCTGGGCATACAAAGGAGCCGCGCTCGCTGCGACGATCGCCAGCACAAACAACACAAATTTCCGCATCACACAAATATACACTATTGGGTTTTCCAGAGGTCCCGCCTGATAGCGACTTCCGATTAGACAAAAAGGCTGCGGGAGAGTTGCCTCTACCGCAGCCTTTGTGAATCGGGAAGTCTTCTTATGCTTTCGGCGTACCGCTGAGAACGCGGAAGTCGAGCCTTTCGCCGTCGGCGGCAAGATCGACCTCGATCTCGTCACCCTTCGCGAACTCCGCCAGCAGGATCTTCTCCGAGAGAGGATCCTCGATGTACTTCTGAATCGCCCGCTTGAGCGGACGGGCGCCGAATTTCTCGTCGTACCCGTGCTTCACCAGGAATGCCGAGGCGGGCTCCGTGAGCTTGAGCGTCAGCTCCTCATCGCCAAGGCGCTTCTGCACATCCTTGAGCAGTATGCCGACGATCTCGGCAATGTGCACTTCCGAGAGCGGATGGAAGACGATCACGTCGTCGAGTCTGTTGAGGAACTCGGGGTTGAAGACGTGCTGCATTTCTTCCTTCACCTTCTCAGCCATGCGCTCGAAGCTCGACTTGGTGTCAGGAGCATGGAAGCCGAGTCCGCGTCCCTTGGTGATATCGCGGGCACCGATGTTCGATGTCATGATCACGACCGTGTTCTTGAAGTCGATCACGCGACCATAGTTGTCGGTGAGATGTCCTTCATCCAGAACCTGCAGCAGGATGTTGAACACATCGGGGTGTGCTTTCTCGATCTCGTCGAGCAGCACCACGCTGTACGGCTTGCGGCGCACGGCTTTCGTGAGAGTGCCCGAGTCCTCGTACCCGACGTATCCCGGAGGCGCGCCGATGAGACGTGATACCGAGAACTTCTCCATGTACTCGCTCATGTCGACGCGAATGAGCGCCGACGGATCGGCGAACAGGAACTTGGCCAGCTGTCGGGCGACTTCGGTTTTTCCAACGCCCGTCGGGCCCGAGAAGATGAACGAGCCAATCGGACGATTGGGATCCTTCAGGCCGGCGCGGCTGCGACGAATCGAGCGCGCAAGAGCCTTGATTGCCTCTTCCTGCGCTACGACAGACTGATGGAGCTCTTCCTCCATTCGCATCAGTCTCGCCGTCTCCGCTTCCTGAAGACGCATCACCGGAATGCCAGTCCAACGGCTCACGATAAAGGAGACTTCCTCCTCACCGAGCACCGGACGGTGCGACTGGCGATGCTTCTCCCACTCTTCCTGCTTGCGGCGAATCTCGCCCTGCAGCTCGCGCTCGCGGTCACGAAGCGAGGCAGCGCGCTCGAAGTTCTGATCGCGCACGGCGGCTTCCTTGTCCACGTTGACTGCATCGAGCTGACCTTTGAGCTCGGCTACAGCTGGCGGGGGCGACTGTGTCGCAAGACGAGCGCGCGCGCCAGCCTCATCGATCACGTCGATGGCCTTGTCGGGCAGGAATCTGTCGGTGATGTAGCGCTCCGACAGTTTCGCCGCCGATTCCAGCGTTGCATCGGGAATGGTGACCTTGTGGTGCTCCTCATACTTCTTGCGAAGTCCCTTGAGGATTTCTACGGTTTCGTCCACCGAAGGTGGCTCGACGATGACAGTCTGGAACCGACGCTCGAGCGCTCCATCCTTCTCGATGTACTTGCGGTACTCGTTGAGCGTAGACGCGCCGACGCACTGCAGCTCGCCGCGCGCAAGCGCGGGCTTCAGCATGTTGCTGGCGTCGATTGCGCCCTCGGCGGCGCCTGCTCCAACGAGCGTGTGCAGTTCGTCGATGAACAGAATGATGTTCTTGTTCTGCGCAATCTCGTTCATGACCGCCTTGAGGCGCTCCTCGAACTGGCCGCGGTACTTGGTGCCGGCGATTACCGCCGCCATGTCTAGCGACAGCACGCGATTGTCACGCAGCGAATCTGGGCACTCGCCGTTCGCAATGAGCTGCGCGAGTCCTTCCACGATCGCCGTCTTGCCCACACCCGGCTCTCCAATGAGAACAGGGTTGTTCTTCTTGCGGCGCGTCAGGATTTCCATCACGCGCTCGATCTCCTTGGCCCGCCCGATCGTCGGATCGAGCTGGTTGTCGGCAGCGAGCTGCGTGAGATCTCTGCAGAAGTGGTCAAGCGCGGGAGTCTTGGACTTCTTCTCGCCCTTCCCGGTCTGGGGCGCGCTCGTGCCTGGAGATCCCTGCGGAGCGGCCGGAGTTCCGCCCTGCGGCATCTCCGTGCCCAGGAGTCGGAGCGTCTCCGCCTTTGCCGCGTCGAGATTCACGCCTGCGTCTGTAAGCACCTGCGCGGCGATGCCCTTCTCTTCCCGAAGCAACCCAAGCAGCAAGTGCTCAGTGCCCACATAACCGTGGCTGAGATCGCGGGCCTCGCCCATCGCCAGCTCGAGCACCTTCTTCGCTCGGGACGTATACGGCAGGTCCGGACCGGTCGCGGCAGCGGCCTTTCCCTTCTTGACCGTCTCCTCGATCTTCTGTTGAATCTCGTCGAGGTCGACGCTGAGGTTTTGGAGGACCGCGGCGGCAACACCTTCGCCCTCGCGGATCAGCCCGAGCAGTATGTGCTCGGTGCCTACGTATTCGTGATGGAGGCGCGCAGCTTCCTCACGAGCCATGGCGAGAACTTTTCGTACTCGCTCTGTGAAGTTGTACCCGTTCATTCTTGCAATCCTCAGTGCGGGAGCCAGTTCCTTCGCGTGCAACTGCAACGAACCGTCAGGTTCGACGCGGCGCGCGTGATTACCCGCTTCCCCTTACTCCGCCTCGTTAGCTAGCGTTTCCCGCACGTATCGAGCGCGCGCGACATTCGCTTCGCTTTCTGTCAGCGCCCTTCCCTCGGAATTGCCGAGGTGCGCCAACTGACTAAATATCAGGAGCTTGTTGAGAGTATATACACTGAGACCGCTTATCAGTTTCAAGCCGACAGCCAGTCGCACGCCGCTCATGTAGTTCATCGCTTCATCGAAGCTCAAGCTGCGTGCATATCGCAGCGTGCCAAAGGCACGCCAGAGCTTGTCTTCAATAATATAACCCGCATCGCGCAGCAGAACTCGCCGCGCCTCTTCTTCGCGCTCGATTACATGTCTTACGACGCGTACGAGGTAATCAAGTAACTCGCCTTCCGATCGGCCAAGCGTCGTCTGATTGGAGATCTGGAAGAAGTTTCCGACAACTTCGCTCCCCTCTCCGTACATACCGCGGTAGGTCAGACCCACTTGCTGAAGCCCCGCGAGCACCTTGCCGATCTCCTTCGTGAGAACCAGTCCTGGAAGGTGGATGAGAACAGATGCCCTAAGGCCGGTGCCGACGTTCGTTGGACATGCCGTCAGGTAGCCGAACTCGTTATGGAAGGCGTAAGGCACCTTGTTCCCGAGCTCCGCATCGAGTCGCTCGATAACGCCAAATGCGTCCGTGACGTGGAACCCCGAGTGGAGGGCTTGGAGGCGGAGGTGATCTTCCTCATTCACCATGATCCCGACGCCGCGCGACAGATACACCGCCGCGCCAGTCCTGACCGGCTGCTCATTGAGCCCAGCGAGCTCCTTGCTCACCAGATGCCGTTCGTGCAGCAGCAAGCGGTCTTCCGGCGGCAGCTCATCTACGCGCAGAAGTACGCCGTCCTCAATCGATTGAAGGCCGCCGAACGCCTCGCGCACCTGCGTTAGAATCCGCAAACGCTCACCGTCGCGCGCCCTCGGCGTGAACGCGTAGCCCTCGAGATTGCGCGCCAGGCGAATGCGTGTAGAGATGACGATGTCAGCGTGCTCGCCAGATGCGTCGAGCCAGCTCGCGCCGCCATCTGGAAGGAGAGATAGATCGAGCATCACTCAACTCCCCGCAGCTTGTCGCGGAGATCTGCTGCCAGCTCGAACTGCTCGGCCTCGATAGCTCGCTTGAGGCGGTCGCGCAACTCCATCGCGCTCGACACATGCGGCAGCTCGGACAGAAGCGGCGCGACGTATCGCCGGCCGATGTGGCGTGAATTTCCATGGACGCGGCGAAGCAGATCCCGGAGACTGGTCTCGAAGGATTCGTAGCAGTGAGCGCACCCGAGTCTTCCCGTTGCGCGGAAATCTGCGAGCGTCGCTGAACAGAACGGGCAATGCACGGGCTCTCCCTTCGCGCCCGGCATCTGCTCGTGAATTGTCTGGAGGAAGTTGTTTATCTGTGGCTTGGCCGAGTTGATCGTCGTCTCGACCCCGCGTTCTGCAGCGCACTTCTCGCATAGATGCAGCTGTCGGACCCCGCTCCCCTCGATCTCCGTGAGCTGGATTACCGCCTCGCCATCCTTGCACAGATCGCAAACCATTTATACGACGACCTCATCGACTGCGGTACGACTCAACCGGCCTCCCTCGAGCAGCAGCACCTGATTCGCGCGCGCGGCGAGAGAGCGGTTATGAGTAACGACGACCATCCCGATCTCGAGGTCATTGACGACCTCACTCAACA
Source organism: Gemmatimonadaceae bacterium (assembly GCA_036502385.1). GTDB lineage: Bacteria > Gemmatimonadota > Gemmatimonadetes > Gemmatimonadales > Gemmatimonadaceae > UBA4720. The sequence goes on along the minus strand of DASXYR010000238.1, from coordinate 6,122 downwards.
ACTCGTGCAGATTCTCGGCGTTCGAGCGGTCCAGATTTCCCGATGGCTCATCTGCGAGCAGGATCTGCGGATCCATGGCCAGTGCGCGCGCGACGGCGGTGCGCTGCTGCTCGCCGCCGGAAAGCTCACCCGGGCGGTGGGTCATGCGGGCGCTCAATCCAACCCTCGCCAACAGCTCGGCGGCGCGGCTACGCGCTGCGCTCTCATCCCTGCCGCCAATGAGCATCGGCATCATCACGTTCTCCATCGCCGAGAATTCGCGCAAGAGATGGTGAAACTGGAAAACGAAGCCAACAGTGCGATTCCGAAGCTCGCCAAGCTCCGTCTCATTGCGGCCGTGAACTGGTTGGCCTCCGATCACGACGTACCCCTGCGTGGGTTTGTCGAGCGCGCCGAGGACGTGCATCAGCGTGCTCTTGCCCGCCCCGCTCGCGCCCACGATCGCGATCATCTCCCCGCGCTGGACGGAGAGATTCACGCCGTTCAGAACATTGAGGATGTTCCCGTCACCGCCAACGTAGGTCTTGTAGACGTCATGCGCCTCCAGAACGGTCATTGTCATTCGTGTCGGATCGCCTCGATCGGAAAGAGTCGCGATGCCTGCACGGATGGATACACCGTTGCGACTGCCGCGATCGCAATGCTCGCGAGGATGATCCACATCACATCCATCGGCTGCGTGGTCACGGGCAGGTGGTCGATGAAATACACGGTCGGATCGAGCTTGATGAACTGGTATTTGTCGAGTGCCAGCGCCGCTGCGAATCCAACAATGAGGCCGCCTACCGTTCCGACCAGGCCGATCACCAACCCCTGGGCGAAGAAGATGCGGCGGATCGAGCGGGCGGGCATTCCCATCGCCTTCAGGATGCCGATCTCTTTCGTCTTGTCAGCCACGACCATGGTTAGCGTGCTCACGATGTTGAACGCGGCGACGAGAACGATGAGGAGAAGAATGACACCCATCCCCAACTTCTCGAGCTTGAGCGCCTGGAATAGCGAGTGGTTCTGCTCCTGCCAGTCGACCGTTCTATATGGCCAGCCGAGGGCGGCGACAAGACCGTTGGCGACCCCTCCCGCCTGCCACCGATCCGCGGTCTTCACCTCGATGCCCGTGACCCCATCACCGAGCCCCGCCAACTCCTGCGCCTTGTCGAGAGCGATGAAGGCGTAAGCGTTGTCGTACTCGTACATCCCCGTCGAAACGATCCCGGTGACCTCGAAGCGATCGACGCGGGGCACGATGCTTCCCGTCACCGGATTTGGTTTCCCGCTTCCGGCAGAGAGCAGCGTGATACTGTCCCCCAGCAGTTTGTTGAAACGCGCAGCGAGAAGCTTCCCGAGTACTACGCCGCGACGCTGTCCATCGGAGCTCGCAAAGCGAAAGTCACCGCTCTCCGCGTGCGACCTGATCGACGTCACGTCGGGGACACCCCTGCCCTCAGGAAGAAGTCCAACGACGTACGTGCCGCCTGAATAGTCGTGACCGCCAGTCATCACGGCCTCGGTGAGAACGAACGGTGCCGCGGTCACGACGCCGCGCTGCTTCCGAACCTTGTCGAGCACTTTCTGCCAGTCGGTGATCTTCAGGTCTTCGCCGAAGCTCAGGACGCGGATATCCGGACTGCCCACGAGAATCTTCTCGCGCAAGTCGTGCTGCAGGCCGTTCATCACACCGATTATCACGATGAGCGCGCTTACCCCGACGAGCACCCCGCCGATCGCGATGATGCTGATCAGCGAGAGCAGCTTAGACCCGCGACGGCTCCGCAAATAGCGCCACGCAATCTGCAACTCGAGTTTTGTCACTCTGGCCTCATTGTCGGAAAGAGAATCACGTCGCGGATGTTGGTAGCGCCCGAGAGGTACATGAATAGTCTGTCGATCCCTATTCCGGCACCGCCCATCGGCGGCATCCCGTACTCCATGGCGCGCAGATAATCTTCATCTACCCCGGAGGCCTCGAGATCGCCACCTGCCTTCAACCTGGCCTGAGCCTCGAATCGGCGACGCTGGTCCAATGGATCGTTCAGCTCGCTGAAGGCGTTGGCCATCTCCTTCCCATTCGCAAAAAGCTCGAACCGCTCGGTGAGCTCCGGGTTCCCGCGCTTCGGCTTGGCGAGTGGTGACAGCTCAACCGGATAGTCCACCACGAAGGTTGGTTCCTGAAGCTTCGACTCGACGAGCGCCTGGAACATCTCGTCCAATAGCTTTGGCCGGCTCAGTCCCTCCGGCTTTTCGACGCCGACGCGCCGGGCCATCGACTGGAGTGCCTGCTCGCTGAGTGCCGGCACATCGACTCCGGCTGCGGCGTTGAGCGAGGGCATCCACTCGACGCGCTTGAATGGCCTTCTGAACACCGGCACCTTCCCTGCGAGCTCCGGAATGGCCCGCACCGCCGCCGCCGCTTTTTCGAGAAGCTCCTCCACCAGCTCCATCATCCCCGTGTAGTCGACGTACGCCTGGTAGAACTCGAGCATCGTGAATTCGGGATTGTGTGTCCGGTCGATTCCCTCGTTTCGAAAATCGTGGCCGATCTCGTATACCCGATCGAGCCCGCCGACGACCAGTCTCTTGAGGTATAGCTCGTCAGCGATTCGAAGGTATAGGGGCATGTCGAGCGCGTTGTGCAACGTCGTGAAGGGCCGCGCCGCCGCGCCTCCATAGAGAGGCTGCAGGATCGGGGTCTCGACCTCGAGGAAATCGCGCGCGTCCAGAAAGCTTCGAATCGAGCTTATCATGCGAGATCTCGCGATGAAGAGCGCTCGCACCTCGGGATGAACTGCCAGGTCTGCGTAGCGCTGGCGATAGCGCTGTTCCGGATCGACAAAGCCGGAATGGCGAACGAGCTGCCCATTTACTTCTTCTTCCTTCCCGAAAGGAAGCGGCCGCAGCGACTTGGCAAGGAGCTCCACGCGATCAACGCGCACCGTGACTTCGCCCGTGCGCGTGCGAAAGAGGGGCCCATGCACTCCTATGATGTCGCCGAGATCGAGATGCGCGAGCAGTGCATAGCTCGCGTCACCGAGCTGATCCCTCTTGAAGTACAGCTGGATCTTCCCCGTCGAATCCGCGAGATGCGCGAAGGTGGTCTTCCCGTGCGATCGCCACGCGACCACGCGACCCGCGAGGCTCACCGGAGGACCTTCCTCGGCATCGCCTAAGAGAGTTTGTGCCTGGGCCGCGGAATTCTCGCGCGCGAATGCATACGCATATGGCGCGATGCCGGAGGCTTCGATTGCCTCCAGCTTCTCTCGCCGTGCCTGCAGGACGAAGTTGAGCTCCTCACTCACGCGGCCGCCGGGGCCGAGCCCGTTTGCTTCAGGTAGGCTTCAATGAATGGATCGATGCCGCCGTCCATGACTTTTTGGACGTCGGGGATCTTAAGCTCGGTACGATGGTCGTTCACCATGGTGTATGGCTGAAACACGTAACTCCTGATCTGGCTGCCGAAGCTCACGTCGGATTTCGTCGCGTCCAACTCCGCCTTGTGCGCATCGCGCTTCTCCACCTCGGCTTGATAGAGTTTGTTCTTCAACATCTTCATTGCCGTCGCTTTGTTCTTGAACTGCGATCGCTCCTGCTGCGATCCCACCACAGTTCCAGTCGGAAGGTGCGTTATGCGAACGGCGGAGCTCGTCTTGTTGACATGCTGGCCGCCCGCGCCGGACGCGCGGTATACGTCGATCCGCAAATCCTCCTCGCGGATCTCGATGTTGATCTCCTCGTTGACGATCGGATACACGAACACCGACGCGAAGCTGGTATGGCGGCGGGCGTTGGCGTCGAATGGGGAGATGCGAACCAGACGATGTACCCCGGTCTCCGGACGAAGGAATCCGTACGCATACTGCCCGCTTATCTCGAGCACCGCTCCCTTGATCCCGGCTTCTTCGCCCTCGCTCTGGTCGAGAATGGAAACCTGGAAGCCGCGGCGCTCCGCCCACCTGATGTACATGCGCATGAGCATCTCCGCCCAATCCTGCGCTTCGGTTCCACCGGCGCCGGCGCTGATTTCCAGTTGAGCGTCACGGAAGTCGTCGGGACCGCGCAGTAGCGATTTCACTTCGAATGCGCCGAGATCCTCACGAAGTTGCGCGGTTTCCTTGTCCAGCTCGCGCTCCATCTCGGGCTCCGAGCCCTCCTCGATCATCTCATCGAGCTCGAGCGCGCTGACCACTCTGCCGTTCAACTTGTCGTATGGATCCACCCAGCCGCGCAGCGTCTTGATTTCCTGAAGTGTCGCTTGCGCTTTTTCCTGGTTATCCCAGAAGCCGGGATCTGCCATCGCGGCGTCGAGAGTGCTCAGGCGAGCACTTTTGCCGTCGATGTCAAAGATACCTCCGCAACTCCGCCAGTCGGTCCCCGATCTGCCTCAGACCGCGACTGCGTTCGCTCTCCGCCATTTCGAACCACCCCTCCAAACCCTAGAAAATTTTCTTGCCGGCCGCGAGTACTTCGTTCAGCGCTTCCTGGAAATATGTGGTGCCCTCGGCGAGGGGCTGCCCCACCTGAGCAATATACTCTTCGAAGCTCTTTTTTATCTCCTCTCGGAAGAGCTGTTTCAGAGTTCCATCGCGGAGGCCTTCGGCGTGCTTGGCGGGGTGATACGTGATGATGTCCGAAACGAGCGCGCGGGCGAGTCGCTTGGCGCGCTGATTGGGATCCTTGGAGAGAAAGGGATTGAGCGGGCGTCTGGCCCCGGCATCGCCAGCCGCAGGCGTGGCGGCCGAGGATGGAGTTGAAGGCCGAGGCGGTGTGGTGTTGAAGGCTGCGGGTGTCGGGCGGGGCGCGTTTCCCGTGGGTTTGAAGGGCGGGTGCGGCGGCGCCTGCGGGGCTCGCGTGAATTCTGGAAGTCCCGATGCGGGTGAAGGTGGCGTTGCGGTAGCGGCCGCAGTTGTCCGCTCAATGGATTCCGGGCGGGAACGCGGCGCAGCGGGCACTTCCGCGGACCATGGCTGCTGCGGCGGTCCGGCGGCGGGACGCGGAGCAGATGGTGCGGACGATGACGGCGCAGCGGGAGTGCGCTGCGAAGTCTCGCCAAAGATCGCCGTGTTCCAGTCGCTCTTCGGCGGTGTCGGCCGTGGCGGCGCCTGCGCAGGTTCGCTCGAAGACGGAGGGGTGCGCTGGCTTCCCGTCGGCGGCGTGTTCTGCCCTGTCGGTGCCGGAATTGAGATCACGCCGCCGCAGACCGAGCAGCGTGCGCGGACTCCGGCAGGAGGGACCTTTGCAGGATCGACTCGGAAGATCGAGCGGCAATCCGGGCAGCTGACGTTCATTCATTCTCTCCGATCTTTCGCGGCTCGCGTATCGCAGGAAGCTCCTGCGGAGTCGCACGTTCGTCGCTACGTCTATCCACAGTATAAACCGAGCCAGGAAGGCTCTTGGCGTAGGTTTTCATTTCTGTCGCAAGTTGGCTCGCCTGCCGTGCGGAGGTCAATGTACGTCGGAGGTTTGTGACGACGCCGATGGACAGCGTCATCAATGGAACGCGATCGAGATGGCCTCTCCGGTCTTTTCCGAAAAAATATCCGGCCCGTCGATCCTGTTCCGAATACTGATAGGGCGCCAGCAGGTCGAAAGTTGCTACAATTTCGCCGCAAACGGATGGAATCGAATTGTACGGTATGATGAATATGAAGTCGTCGCCGCCAATGTGTCCGATGAACCCGTTTTCGCCGCACGTTCCCTTCACGACATCGTGGAGAAGCTTCGCAAGGATGCGGATTACCCGGTCGCCTTCGTTGTAGCTGTAGCGATCGTTGAATTCCTTGAAGTGATCGAGATCGGCGTAGCAAACAGCGAAATAGTCTCCGAGGGCGAGTCTCCGGCCGATTTCCGTTTCGATCGCCGAGGTTCCCGCGAGCCGCGTCGAGGGGTGCACGATGAGATCGCGCTCGGACCGGATCAACATCGCACTCAACCTGCGGACTGCTTCCGGGCCAGTCATGCCATCGCGAATGACTTCGTCGGCGCCGGCGTCGAACGCAGCCGACAGGGCCTCGGTATTCTTGCTGGTCAGCACGGCGCACGGAACTACGGCCGTATATGAGTCTTTCTTCACCCGGTGCAGAGCGGCGAGCACAGGGTCGGGTTCGTTTCTCGCGTCGAAAACCACAAAG
>DASXYR010000237.1:0-7769 GCA_036502385.1 Gemmatimonadaceae bacterium | reverse complement strand
TGATCCCCGCTCCAGCCATACTCTCGATGAAATTTCGTTGAAGAAACGCATAGGCAATAACAACCGGGATCACGAGCACCATCGCCGACGCGAGCGAGACTCCGGTCGAGCCGGCTCCGCCTCCCAGCGCGAACACTGTCAGCAGTTGCGGGAGTGTCATGAGGTGCTGCTCTCGGACGACGAGCAGGGGCCATAGCACTTCATTCCACGAACCCATGAACGTGAAGATCGCCACGATCGACAGCACCGGCTTCGACAGCGGCCAGACTATCGTATAGAGGATGCGCGGCTCGCTCATCCCGTCCATCCGCGCGGCGTCGATGAGCGACTGCGGGATCTGGAGAAAGAACTGTCGCAGCATCAGGATCGCCGTCGCATTGAACAGGTAAGGCACGATGAGCGCGGCGTAGGTATCGATCCACCCGAGCTGAACGATCAACGTATAGAGCGGAATCAGCGTGAGTTGCCCTGGCACCAAAAGGATCGCCATCGTCGCCGCGTTCAGTATTGGCCGGCCTCGAAAACGGAGCCGCGCCATCGCGTACGCCGTCATGGAGCCGAGCACGAGGACGGCGAGCGTGATAGTGCCGGCGACAAGGATGCTGTTGAAGAGGGCGCGGCCGAACGGCGCCCGCGCCCACATCGTCCGGTAGTTGTCGAGCGTCGGATGACTCGGGATCAATGCGAGCGATCCGATCTCGAGCGGCGGCTTGAACGTCGCCGACGCCATCCAAAGAAATGGATAGATGAACGTGATCGCGGCAAGCGTCAGCCCGCCGTAAAGGACGATGCGCCGGAGGGCTTTCACCGCGACACGCACACTGAGATCCGCCGCGACAGAATCGTCATGATGTCTCCGCGCTGCCAATCACTCGACGTTGCGCGAAAACCACCGCCCCGATGATGAGCGCCAGCGCCACGCCGATCGTCGCCGCGTAGCCCATCTTCTGATAGGAGAACGCGTTGTTGTACAGGTAGAGCACCACCGAGTAAGTGCGCCGGAGCGGGCCTCCGCCCGTCATGACATACGGCTCGATGAAGAGCTGGAACCCATTGATCGTCGAGAGCGTCACCACGAGGATCGTCTGCGGAAGAAGCGAGGGCAGCGTCAGATACCGGAAGCGCTGCCACGACGACGCGCCCTCCAGCTCAATTGCCTCCTGGCAGCTCTTCGGGATGTACTGAAGCCCCGCGAGGTAGATAATCACGTAGAAGCCGACGTTCTTCCACGTCACCATCACCGCAATGGCCGGCATCGCCGTCCGCGGATCGGTGAGCCATGGTACAGCCGATCCACCGAGCCTGATCAACAAGCGATTGATCAGACCGACGTCGTTCGCGTAAAGATTGCTCCACAGAATCGCAACGACAGCTCCCGAGATCACCACCGGCAGAAAGAACGCCGCTCGCCAGAATCCTCGGCCCGCCAATTTGCGGTTGAGCGCCAGCGCCAGAGCGAGCGCGGTCGCGATCTGCAGCGGGACGTGGATCGCGAGGAAGATGAAAGTGTTGCCTACCGCGCGCCAGAATCGCATGTCCGTGGCGAGCAACCGCACGTTGTCGGCACCGGCGAACGTCGGGGCCGTGACGAGGTCCCAATGCAGAAACACGAGCACGACTGCAAAGACGATCGGGTACAGCGCGAACGCGAGGAGAAACGCCGAATACGGCGCACTCAGGATCCAGCCCGAACGCTGCTCAGCGCGCATCGATCACCTTGCTCGCTTCACCGGCGGCCTTGTCGAGCGCCTGACGGACGGGAACCGTCCCATAGACCGCGGCCTCCTCATATGCCTCTGACAGCAGGTCGAAAATCTCGACGATGTCGGGATCGATGTCGATGTCACGCGCGCGCTCGACGTATGTCGCGTACGTCGCAAGCGTGGGCCACCGGGCGAGCGAACTGGTGAATCGCGGATCCGACGCGAGTCCACGGCGATAGGGCAGTTGGCTGGCGATCTCGATCAGCGCGCGGTCGGCCGCGGGCGAAGTCAGGAACGCGACGAATCGTGCCGCCTCATCCGGATGGCGAGTCGTAGAGAAGACCGCGATGCTCCTCATGTCGGCGAAGGCAAAACTCTTACTTGGATCCGCGTCGTCGGCAGGCGGAATTGGCGTGACATCGTAGTGCAGATTGCGAACGCCCATTTGGACCATCTCGCGCACGAACCACGGTCCGATGATCTTCATAGCAACGGTGCCATCCGCGAATGGATCTCGGCCCAGTGCGAAGTTCGACCTCGGCAGCGTTCCCTCATTGAATCCCTCACGCAACAGCGCGAGCGCCGACACGGCGGCGGGATTGTCGAAGACCACCTTGCCGCGATTGACGAGCGTCGTGCCACCCGAGCTGGCGAGATAGAGCGGGTAGAAATCGTAAAAGCGCTCGTACCACGTCGTCTTGAGTCCCGCCCACAGCGCCCAGCGATCGATGCGCCCGTCGCCGTCGGTGTCTCTTGCCAGGCGCCGCATTGCCTTGAGAAGCTCGGTATGCGTCCGTGGTGGCGACACTCCCGCCGCCTTGAAGAGGTCGACGTTGTACATCAACATCTCGGGATTTGTTTTCCACGGAAACGCGTAAATACCGCCATCAGGAAGGCGAAGCGACGCCAGCATTGCCGGCGTCGCGCGCTCCTGAAGCCGGGCGGCCGTAGCTATTCGGTTATCGAGCCGGACGACGCCGTTGGCGCGCACCAGTCGCGCCAGAAGCGCGGACGAGACATTCGAGCTCACATCGGGCGTCGATCGCGCGACGATGGCGGCGAGCAGGACTTCTTCCGAGGATCTTCCCGCCGGCAATGGCTGAACACGCACCTGTACGTCGGGATTCTCCGCGTTCCACTGTGCGGTCAGCTGGTCTGCCAGCTTCACCTCGATCGGATTTGCCGCGGGCCAGTAGGTGAGAGTGATCGGTGTCGTCGCGGTCCCGCTGGCCCCCTTGGGTCCTTGTGCGCTGCGAACGATCTCTATCCCCGCTACGCCGCGACGAATCGATATGCGCTTGCCAGCGGGCGATGTGAACTCGCGAGTCGCGTCAAGATTCGTCAATGAATTGGACGGTGGCTCGACCGCGCGATATCGCGCGTACGCCGCCGCGTCCGGATCGCCGCCGACGCTTTCCATCGCCAGCAGGCCCTCAACCGTAGATTCGGCGCCCGCGTTCCGATTCACTTTTGTCGGCGAGGGCCCGTCGATTCCGTCAAAGGTGCGACCCGTCGCTGGGTCGTACATCGCGACGTGAGCGACGTTGTCGCCGTTGAACCAGCTCGCCGCCAGTCCCGCCAGAACGGCATAGCTTCGATCGCCGGTCGCATCGGCGAGCGCGAGATATCCCTCGACGATCGGGCCGATGCCGTACGCGATCTGCGGAAACCATTTCACGCTTCCATCCGGCGACACCGACGCGGGCACCTGGCCGGCAACCAGGAATTTCGACCACAGTCCGTCGGCTTCCTTCCTCGCGGCAACGACGAAATCCGGTCGTTTGAGAATCGCGCCGGCCAGTGCGAGTGCCTCCACCGATCGAGATCCCCAGGCATGCCAGTCTGCCGTCGGCGAATCGGTGTAGGCGCCCCACGGGGCCGCTTGCGCCGATCCAGCCGACTGTCGCGCGAGCAGCTCCGCGGTCTTCGTCGCGAGCGCCGCATTCTCTGCCGACGGATTCGCGCGTTGAAGCGCGAGCACGCCGAGCAGCGCTTCCGATGTCGCGGTGACAGACCCACCGAGCAAACGCCCCGCTCCGATCTCGCGCGACATTCTGGCCAGCGCGCGATTGAGAACCGGCTTCATGCTTGCCAGTTGGGGCAGGGAGTCGGCACCAAGAACCCGGGTTGCTTCGCCCATCGCCCAGATGCTGCGCCCCGCCCAATACGACATGCTCTTCCTGCTGCTCGGCGCCGTCCGATTGGGCTTTCCGCTCGAGTCTACGAAGTTGAGGAACTCGCCGTCGCCCTGTTCCATCGCCGCGACGAAGCCGAGAAGGCCGACTGCCTCGTCGCGCGCGGTCGTGTCAGCGTGCGATTCGTAGTAGCGGAGATACGCGACCGCCGCCCGCGCCGCGTCGTCGACGCTTGCAATACCCTCGTACCCGTCTCGCGCGGGGGATCCCGTCGGTTTATAGTCCGGCGCATTCGCGTAAAGTGAGACGACGTGTACAGGACGCCCTCTCACAGTAGCATGGAGTGCGAGATGTTTCAGATAATCTGGAGTGACCGCGATTGGTCGCGACGCCGGCGAGGCGGGTGCTGACTCCGCGGTTCGATTGCAGCTCGTCGCATTGGTCGCGATAACAAGCGTGAGCGCAACGCCCGACCATCGCGAGCTTCTCGTCGGCATCACATCGGCAACCATCCGCGTCCACCCATCTATTTCACAGGGGCGGTGCGGTGCGTCCAAATTGAATTTCGGTCCGGAGCGCGTTGACGAGCGCGCTCTTGTTGACACGTGCGCCGCCCACGTTCACATCGCCTGCACCGTAGTAGAGCAAAAGATCTTCCCCGACCTGAACCAGCCCTTGGGGGAAAACCACGCGCACGCCGGTTATGAAGTTCGCCATGTCCACCTGCGGAATCGGATTCATCTCTATCTCGTACCCGGCTTCGGGCTTGAGCGCGGGCTCCTCCGAAACGTAGAGCACCTTTTCGGGAGTAGCTGGATCGAGCACGCACCAGCCCATCGAGTACACGTTGCCCTTTTCGATCTCGGTCGCGCCGTGGAACGGGAAGAGCCAGCCCAGATCCGTTTCGATCGGCGGAGCGCCGGCTCCCACTCGCGCGCTGCGCCAGCTGTCGGGGCGGGGTCCCAAAAGCGGCACTCCCTGCCCGGGCCAGAGGTCTTCCAACGCCTTCACCTTGATCAGCTCGATCTTTGGCATCGGACGATGCAGAATCACGTACGAGCCATCGATCCGGCGCGGAAAAATCACGCAGTTCTTGTTTTCACCCGACAAGCGCGGACCGTGACGGCGATAGCGCTCCGGCGCGAGCAGGTTGTCGGTGGTGATGAGGCAGACGCGCGGGCCCGCGGACGAATATCCGGTATACGTGATCGCGTAGATCTCATCTTCCTCGAGGTACGTTATCCGCGCATCCTCGACGCCCAGCTCTTCGTACGTTGCGTCGCGCTCGACGGCCGGACGGCTCCAGATCTCGTCGATGTGTTCGCCGTCGGTGGAGAGTGCGAGTCCCAGACACGAGCGCTTCTCCTCCGCCTCGAATACGCGAACGAGTAACACCACCTTACCCGTTGTGCGATCGATTGTCGCACCCGGATTGAACGCACCGCTCGCTGCTATGAACGGGATCTGCGACGGAGTGACGATGGGGTTGCCGGCGAACCGCTCCAACGCAGGAATCATGGGCACCTTCCGGCGAAAACGTGTTGGATCATCGGCCTTCTCGTGATAGCCACCGCGCGTACAGCCGCGCAAAATGACTGGTTGGGTTCCCGTAATACTCGTCAGCGGTCACATCGAGCACCTTTGGAATTTCACGCGCGCGAGCCTTATCCGTCTCGAGTCCCTCTGCATCGCGGTGCTTCCTGAAGCGCCGGAACACTTCGGCTGCGGGCTTTTCCGTCCCATCCGACCGCACCAGCCCGAAGCTTCGCTCCCGCACCGCCGTCGCGAATGGAGCGCGATCATACAGTCGCGGATCGTAGTCGGCGTAGCACCATGCGTAGGCCCCGCCCGCCCCCGTTCGCACCAGCCGATCCAGCACCCCACCATAGTATGCAGCCTGTTCATCCTCTGTCGCGAGATACTGGGAGGTCGGGGTGCCGAGGAAGTCGTCGGTGATCGTATGGCCCGGGCTGCCGCGAGGGGCGGTGCAGAGCCCGAATTCCTGCATGATCGCCGGCCTTCCGCGCCCCGATAACGCCGCGGTGAGCGCACAGGAGAATGGCACCAGCTCGGGATCGAGCACCGAGCGTGCCTGGTCGGAATACAGCGGATATGCGTGCATCACATCTTCGTCCACCACCGACGCGAGATCGTCGATGCGCATGTTGTTATTCGTCGTCAGCGAGGGCAGATGCGCGCCAATTCTGACCGGAATCCCGGGGGCGGCCCGGCGAATCGCTCCCGCCAGGGCGGCGGCCCACCGCGTTGCCATTTCGCGAGAGCTCGGCTGTTGGGCGTCGTCGATCTCGTTGGCGAGGTCGAACGCGCGGATTGCTCCCGTTCCGCCGAGCGCATTCGCGCAGCTCTCGGCGAACACGACCTGAGATTGAAGGATCGCCGGATCGGCGAAGAGATCTCGCGGTTTTCCCCGGGCGTCGAGCATCCAGTTTGGCCACCAGATGAGGCCGCTCATGTTGATGACGACCAGCGTCGGCACTATGGAGAGACCAGCATCGGCAGCTATCTGCACGACTTCGACGAGCCGAGCGATCATCGTTGCGTCGACAGTGAGAGCCAGCGGGATGAAGTCCTGCGCCAGCGCGAAAATCCTTACCACGTCGAATCCGATGCTGGCGATCTGTGCCATCTCTTCGCGGATCTCGCCCGGGTCGAACTCGCGCCAGGTGTACATCGCGCTGCGACGCGGCCAGTAGTTGACGCCGAGCTCGAACGTCATTGCCGCAGGGATTCCACCCTACGCGAGTCCTGCCAGAATCTCCTGTAGCGAGAGATCCGCGACGGCGGTGACATCGTCGGCGGCTCCGTAATAAATGCGCACGAGATCACCCTCCATCAACGCTCCGCAGGTGAACACGACGCTGCCGAAGAACCCTTCCTTTTCATAGGGCGCTTCAGGGCGAAGTATCGGCTCGCGCGAGCGCGCGATCACCTTCGATGGATCGTAGAGATCGAGAAGAAGCGCGCCGAGCGCGTAAGTTGGCGGGTTGCGGCCCACCCCGTGGTAGATCGCGAGCCAGCAGTCACGTCTGTCCACGTGCACGCGGAAGGGAACCGCACCGCCGCCGATCTTTACATCGTCCCACATTCCGTCCCGCGCGGCCGCAACGAGACGGTGGTTGCCCCACGAAAACATGTCGGGCGACGAAGCCGTCCAGATCGCCGACTGTCCGAGACCCTCGGGCATCGGCCGATGCAGCGCCATGTACTTTCCGTCGATTTTCTGTGGGAAGATCGTGACGTCGCGGTTCGGCGGCGGGAACATCACCCCGTGACGCTCGTAAGTCTTGAAGTCCTTCGTCGAGGCGAGCCCGGTTGCGATGCCGTGCTCCGAGACCGCCGTGTAGTTGATCCAGTACGTTCCGTCGAGCAGCGTAATGCGCGGGTCCTCGATGCCGAACGATTCGTAGCGGTTGTCAGGCCCGAGCGCGGGAAGTCCGTCGACCTCGAAATGGATGCCGTCGTCTGAGCGGGCGATGCGAAGGTGCGACATCGACGTGAGCCACGTACGACCGTTGGCGACGACGAGCCTCGGGTCGCTGACATCCGGCCCCTTCGCATCGACCTGCCAGTGCTTTATCTCCATGCGCCTGGACTCGGCGTTGTAGATCGGCGCGGCAGCGATGCTGGGGGAGACCTTTCGCGGCGCTTCGGACACGCGCAGGAGCAGGATGACTTCATCCTGGAAGCGGATGACGCCGGGATTGAATACGCCGATCACTTCGAGGTCCGGCCTCGAGGGCAGGACCATCGCGGGGGTCACTATCGGATTTTCCGGTGCCCGCATGGCCGTCATGCCGAATCTCCGCTTTGCGCCAAGCCGACCCTTCGCAGCAGGGGCTGCATCGTCAGGCCCTGCACCAGGATCGAGAGCAGAACGACTCCGAAGGTAAGCGTTATCAGTAGCTCGCGG
>DASXYR010000236.1:0-2632 GCA_036502385.1 Gemmatimonadaceae bacterium | reverse complement strand
CCGGTGCGCGCCGACTCTGCTCGCGTGCTCCAGGTTCTTTCCAACCTCGTTGGAAACGCCGTCAAATTCACGCCCCCCGGCGGCACGATCACGCTCGCCGCCGTTCGGAGTGACGGCCCCGTAAAATGCTCAGTGTCAGACACTGGGCCGGGAATACCACCTGCGCAGATCCCGCGGCTGTTCGGAAAGTTCTGGCAAGCGAAGCGCGGTGACGGACGCGGGGTCGGCCTCGGTCTCGCGATCGCGCGCGGGATCGTCGAGGCCCACGGGGGCACGATCGAAGTTCAAAGCGAGCTTGGTCGTGGGAGCGTCTTCACGTTTGCGCTACCCGTCTGGAATGGCGAGACCGCGAACATGTCCACCACCCAGACGTCGTACCGGTTGGTGAGTCCCCCGGTCGACGAGAGGCGCGCAGCGGCGCCTTAAAGCTTTTGCGCGCGGTCATATGGTGCTTGTGCCCGATCGCGCGGGTGCAGATTCGGCCGCATGAGTCGCGAACGACAGTCGATGGGAATCCGAGGCGAGAGAGTCGCCGAGAAGTGGCTTCACGTCCACGGATGGCAGATCGCTGAGCGACGATTCAGAAATGGGCATCGCGATATCGATCTCGTAGCAATTCGTCCGGAGCCTGCGGCGGGACGCACGGTGGCATTCGTCGAGGTCAAGACGCGCGCGTCCGCCGATTTTGGCGGCCCGGTGAGCGCCGTCAACTGGCGCAAGCAGCGCGAGCTTTGCCGGTCCGCGAAAGTCTGGATGTCGAGGTTTCAGGAGCCGGGCGACACCTATCGGTTCGATGTGATCGGAGTCATTCTTGGAAAGGAAACTGTCCGCGTTCAGCACGTCGAAAACGCATTTCTGATCCAAAGCCGCAATTGATGCGTGATCCCGCTTGCAAGCGCAAAAGATTGCTATCGAATCTTGCCTTGGACAGGATATCTTCGTAGTTTGTTCGGGTACAGTAATGCAACGACTAGCGGGCACCAGGCACCGGGCAACCGGGTTTTTTAAACGTCTAACGACAGGGTGAGCGAGATGGCTGTTTCGACGGTTCAGGAAGACAAGAAGAAGGCCTTGGGCCTGGCGATCGCCCAGATCGAGAAGAGCTGTGGCAAGGGCGCCATCATGAAGATGGGCTCCAACGATCGCGTCCGGATTGAGGCGATCTCCACCGGCGCCATCAATCTCGACGCAGCGATAGGAGTTGGTGGGATTCCGCGCGGCAGAGTGACCGAGATCTACGGTCCCGAATCGAGCGGCAAGACCACTCTCTGCCTTCACGTCGTTGCCAACGCGCAAAGAGCGGGCGGAGTCGCGGCCTACATCGACGCCGAGCACGCGCTCGACACCGACTACGCGGCCAAGCTTGGCGTGGACGTCGAGAACCTTCTCGTCTCCCAGCCGGACACCGGTGAGCAGGCGATGGAGATCTGCGAGATCCTGGTGCGCTCAGGCGCTGTCGACGTCGTGGTCATCGATTCCGTTGCCGCGCTCGTCCCGAAGGCCGAGATCGAGGGAGACATGGGAGACTCGCACATGGGTCTCCAGGCGCGCCTCATGAGCCAGGCGCTGCGCAAGCTGACGGGCGCGATCGCGCGCTCGAAGACGTCGGTGATCTTCATCAACCAGCTCCGCGAGAAGATCGGCGTGATGTTCGGCAACCCAGAGACGACGACCGGTGGAAAGGCGCTCAAGTTCTACGCGTCGGTGCGCCTCGACATCCGCCGCATCGCTCCGGTGAAGGAGAAGGAAGACGTGATCGGGTCGCACGTGCGCGTGAAAGTCGTGAAGAACAAGGTTGCGCCGCCGTTCAAGCAGGCCGAGTTCGACATCATGTACGCGGAGGGAATCAGCCACGCATCACTGGTGCTCGACATCGCCGCCGAATCCGGCATCATCGACAAGTCCGGCGCCTGGTACAGCTACGGCGCACAGCGAATCGGTCAGGGTCGCGAGAACGCGAAGATGTATCTCAAGGACAACCCGGCCTTGCTCGCTGAAGTCGAGGAGAAGGTCAAGACCGTACTCGGCATCAAGCCCCCGATGCCGGGCGAGACAGAGGTCGAGCTGGCGGATTGAACCGCCCGACGGCGTACAACTACGCCCTCAACCTCCTTGGAGCGCGTCCCTATTCGACGAGCGCGCTCCGCAAGAAGCTGATTCAGAGGGAATACGAGCCGGCCGACGCGGATCACGCGATCGGCCGGCTTGTCGATAACGGCCTTCTCGACGACAGGAAATACGCCGAGCAGTTCGCGAGATCGAAGATGATCGCGACGGGCGCGTCGAAGCGGCGCGTGCAGCAGGATCTCTATCGCAAGGGGATCAAGGGCGAGCTGGCGACGAACGCGATCGCCAACGTGATCGAGCAGGAAGAGATCGACCCTGCAGCCGTGATCGAACGCGTAGCCCGAAAGAAACTCGCGCAACTCGGCGATCTCGAACCACTCGTTATTCGGCGTCGGTTATTCGCATTCCTGGCTCGGCGCGGATATGAGCTTGACGAGATCAAAAGCGTCGTCGGGCATCTGGTTCGGTAAGCATTGGGGCGCCGAATTGTTCTGAAAGCGGATATCACAATCAAGCATGAACCCATTTTGGTACAGGCAGCTACGGATAGCACGTACTTTCCTCG
>DASXYR010000235.1:0-8228 GCA_036502385.1 Gemmatimonadaceae bacterium | reverse complement strand
GTTTCTCGATCACCGTGCAACCACCATTCTGCCAATGAAAGCTTCGAACCTCAGGGTGTTTACCTGTTGCGCGGCGTTGGTCAGCGCGTCCTGCAGCACCGCGCCGGCCCCCGCGCCGGCCCCCGTGCCGGTGCCGCTGGTGCCGGCGCCGGTGCCCACGCCGAATCCGAAGCTGCCGCCGGTTCCGGAGGTTCGGGGACCGCTCCAGATCAACGTGGTTTACCCCAAGCCCGATCAGCTCCTTACCGTGCGGGACTCGAATTTCATACTTGGCAGCGTCGGAAGTGGAGACGCCGCACTCCAGATCAACGGCGTGTCGGTCCCCGTGTGGCCGAATGGCGCCTTCATGGGATGGCTTCCAGTTCCTCCGGACAACGCTCAGCGCTACGAGCTGTTGGCCACGAATCCGACCGGCAACGCGCGCCTCACTCTTCCGATCAGGGTCCCACCGCTTCCAGATACCACCACCAGGAATAAGGTGGTTGGCGATACGCTTCAGCCAGCTCCGAATCCCGACGCTCTGTTTCCTCTGCCTAGCGGCGTCTACGTTGCGCTCGGCGCCCCGGGATCGACGGTCGACGATACCGACCGCGTGACAATCGCCCGCCCCGCTCCCGGGAACGGTCAGGACTACAAATGGTTCCTGTTCCCCGGTACGGTCGTGAAGGCCACGGGTACGCAGCGCGCGAGCGGTGACGATTTCGTTCGCATCGAGCTGGACTCGGGCCAGGTGGCGTGGGTGCTGCGAAGCGAGCTCCAGGCAAAATTCATCTCGACGGATTCTGCGCACACCCTCACCGGTGACACCATCGCGCCGCTCCGAAGGATCGGGGAAACCCGCATCGTGCCAGGCCCTGATTACATCGACATCGTGATCCCGATGACAGGACCGCCGCCGCCCTATCTCGTCGAAGAGAGCGACAGAACTCTCTCGCTGCTTCTGTACGATGTAGCGGGCGCGCCGGTGGTCTCGATGATGCCGCAGCCGGCTGATTCGTACCTGAACAGCATCAGCTCCACTCCGGAGCCGACGAGAGTGCGGTATACGATCAACCTCAATCACGCACCCTACGGCTATCTCGCCCTCTGGCAAAATGGGACGCTCACGTTCAGGGTCCGACGTCCTCCGCAGATTGCAGATCGCGCGGCTCCGCTGCGCGGACTCACGATCACGGTTGATCCGGGACATCCACCCGCGGGCGCAACCGGTCCCACCAACCTGTATGAAGGCGACGCGGTGCTGCAGGTCGGATTCAGGCTGCGCGACTTGCTCACCCAGGCAGGCGCGAACGTCGTGATGACCCGGACCACCCCGGACCCAGTTGATCTTGGGCTGCGCGCGATCATCAGTCGTCGCGCGAACGCGCATGCCTTCGTATCGATTCACCTGAATGCATTTCCGGATGGCGTTAACCCATTCGTCAACAACGGCTCCCTCACGCTATACTTTTGGCCGCATTCGATTCCACTGGGCGCAGCGACCCAGGCGGCGCTGCTCGACGAGCTTGGTCTTCGCGACAACGGGACCCAGTTCCAGAACATCGCCGTCGCGCGAGGAACGTGGATGCCATCGATCCTCACGGAGGGAGCATTCGTAATCATGCCGGACCAGGAGGCGGCGCTGAGAACGCCCGCCTATCAGACCGCCTACGCCACCGCTATTCTCCGCGGACTTCAGACCTACTTCGCTTCTCTGGCGCAAGCTCCGTGAAGATGCTCGCGCTCGTCGCCGCGCTGATGTGGTGCGCGGCGCGAGCTGCGTCTGGCCAGCTGCCTCCGAACGAGGACTGGCACACCCTTCACACCCGCCATTTCCGGATTCACTTTACGCCGCCGCTCGAGGCGGAAGCGCGAAGAGCGGCCGTCAACGCCGAGCGCGCGTACGCCGAGCTATCCACCGAGCTCGTGCCTCCGCGTGGTACGATCGATCTGGTCGTGTCAGACAACGTCGATTACGTGAACGGTTATGCGACGCCGTTTCCGTCCAACCGCATCGTCGTCTTTGCCCATCCTCCGGTCGATGCGTCGGGACTTCGCAACTACTCCGACTGGAATGCTCTGGTCATCACCCACGAGCTGACGCACATCTTCCACCTCGATCGGTCGCGAGGAATCTGGCGGGCGGGTCAGGCGATCTTCGGCAGAAATCCCTTGCTCTTTCCTAACTCCTACGAGCCGAGCTGGGTGTTGGAGGGTCTGGCGGTCTATTATGAATCGAGGTTGACCGGGGTCGGCCGCCTCGAGAGCTCCGAGCATTCGATGATTGCGCGCGCCGCGGCGCTCGCCAATCGAGTTCCCAGATTGTACGAGCTTTCACCGGGGACATCGCGTTTCCCGGGCGGCGAAGTGGTCTATGTCTACGGCTCGCTAATGTTCGACTACCTGTCGCGCACGCGCGGACCGGCGAGCGTGAGAGACTTTGTGGAGCGCGGCTCGAAGACTCTCTTTCCCTTCTTTCTTACGCCGACTTCGCGCGGTGCGTTCGGCGAGTCGTTCCAGGCTGCGTGGACCCAGTGGCGCGACTCCCTCGTTCGCGAGATGAAATCACCCCACGAGGTGATGCCGCAGTGGCGCGAGATCACCCACGGCGGTCGGGTGGCGCTCTTTCCACGGTGGCTCGGCGATACCGCGCTCATTTACTCCGGCGCGAATGGGCGCGAGATGCCGGCCGCGTACGAAGTGTCGCTCGCAGGCCGAGAGACGAAAGTTGGCCGGCGGAATGGCGTCGATCCCAACGTTCGTCTCGCCGACGGCAGCATTCTCTTTACGCAACCGGACTATCTCGATCCCTATCACCTGCGTCAGGATCTCTACGTCCAGCGCGGAAGTCAGCAGATCCGGCTGACGCGCGGCGCGCGACTGTCGGCGATCGATGCGAGGGCCGACGGCGAGATTGTGGCGGTGCAGGCACTTCCGGCGACGACGAGGCTGGTGCGAGTTTCCGCGGGCGGCGGTGTCATCACGCCGATCACGGCATCGAGTCTCGACACCCAGTGGATGGACCCGCAATGGTCTCCCGACGGCACGCGAATCGTGGCGGTCGAGCAGACGAGCGGTGTGTCGCAGCTCACCGTGTTGGACGCAGATGGCAACAGGCTGCTGTCGTTCGGCGCATCTCGTGCGATCACTTCCGAGCCGAGCTGGTCGAGCGATGGCCGTCGCATCTATTTCACATCAGAACGGAGTGGGCTGCCGCAGATATACGCCGCGGAGATTTCAGCACCGCAGCTTACGCTCGCCCGTCTTACCGACGCGCCCACCGGCATCTTCTCACCGGAATCATCGCCGGATCAGACCAGACTCGCGGCGACACTTTTTCTCGCCGATGGTTATCACATCGGCGTGGCTCCAATCCCGAGCGGCGCGAGCTATCCTGCGGTGGACAGCTCGCACGTCTCGCCTCGACAGGGATGCGCCAATTGCGTGGACACGATTCCTGGGTTGGCGCCTCCGGGGTCAACTGATAGTTCGAAGGCGAGTCGGTATTCGCCGTGGATCTCGCTGCTGCCGCGCTACTGGTCGCCCGTATTCGAGAGCACGACTGACGATGGAGCTTCCTTCGGAGCGTCAACGAGCGGCTACGATATCGTCGCCCGTCACAGCTATGCCGCCGAAGTTTTGCGAAACAATCGCTTCAGCCAGAATTCCGCGTGGCTCTGGTACACGTACGCTGGACTCGGGCTTCCGCTGATCGACCTTTACGCTTCACAAGACTTTTCGAACGGGACCGTGTTCCAGACGGCTGGTGGCGCGACCACGTCCGTTGGAACATTGATGGAACGCGAGCGACTCGCATCGCTCCAGGCGACATTCATTCGTCCTCGATTGCGCAGCTATTCATATGCATCTGTCGGCGGAGAGATTGATTACCTCTCCTACGCGACGACCCCCGGCGACCTCCTCGGTCGGCTGAATCCATTCTACTCGACTTCTCGAACGCTACCCGGGATCATCGCATCGCTCGGCTGGTCCAACGCGCAACGACCTGAGCTAAGCATCTCACCCGAAGATGGAATCAGCGCGAGCGTGAATGGACGCCAACGCTGGGAACGCGGCATCGCCGGCAGCGCCACCCGCAGCGTCGTGGGGATCAGCTCGATTTACAAGTCACTCGATCTTCCCGGGTTCGCTCATCACGTACTCGCATTCCGCGCCGCCGGCGGAGTGGCGGACGAGCGCAGCCTGGACACCTTCTCGGCGGGCGGCCTCAGCGGCACTTCACTGGAAGTGTTCCCAGGTGTCATCGCCGGTCAACAGCGGCGCGTCTTCGGCGTGCGCGGATACCCCGTTAGTGCGGAAACGGGAATTCGCGCGTATACCGCCACCGTCGAGTATCGGTTCCCCTTGACCGCACCATCCCAGGGATTTCGTTTTATTCCCATCTTCATCGACAAGACATCGTTCACGCTCTTTGGCGAGACGGGGCGCGCATTCTGTCCCGCGAGCGCCGTCGGGGCCGGCAGCGGAATTTGCGACGCGTTCGAAGTCGGCACTCCGGTGATGACTTCAGCGGGGGGAGAGTTGAACATCGACACTGGTCTCCTGCTCGACGTCGACGCCCGGGTTCGACTCGGTATCGCATTTCCGCTGGCGAATCGTGAGCAGCTGCGCGCGACCAGCACGCAGGTGTACGCGACGTTTGGAGCTTCGTTTTAGGACATCGCCTGGACGTGTATCGGGGCAAATCCGTTTGGTTTTCTTCGCGTTCGGATCCGGATCGAACGCGACGGCTGAAGGAAGGCACGAGAGCGAGATCCAAGAAAAAAACTGGTCGTCGGGAGCTAACTCCAAGCCTTTGGGGTACTTATATGCGGGGCTCGAGTTCAGACCTCAGATTTCTTCGGTTGCAGGCTGATAGGAATGACAGCAGAGGTCCACCAACTGAGCGGTAGGTGGAAAATTGAAAGTGGAATCTGTATTCGTGATGTGGATTACGTAAGTCGCTGTCAGGCAAGGAGATAACTGTACACTGGCGCGGACTCACGAATACGGGTAGTATGCTCCCCCGCATCGAAACCACCCGATGCCACAAGCGTGCAGTGCCACTGCCTCGTCTTCTTCTTGACAAGCCCTTTATTCTGCGGAGAGTTCTGAATAATGCCCATTCCAGCCGTGCCCCCTCAGGGCGATGCCCAGCTCAATGACAATGCGCGTACCGTGATCGGAAAACGTTATCTGATCAAGGACGCGACGGGCACGCCCACTGAGCAGCCGGAAGACATGTTCTGGCGCGTGGCGGGCACGGTGGCCGAGGCCGATCGTCGTTACGGATCGAGCGATGGCCAGGTCACCGACACGGCAAGCGACTTCTATAGGTTGATGGTCGAGCGTCGGTTTGAGCCCAACTCTCCGACCTTGATGAACGCTGGCCGTCCGCTTGGCCAGCTCTCCGCGTGCTTTGTTTTGCCTGTTGAGGACGCCCTGTCGAACGGCCGGGACGGTATCTACGACACGCTGCGGTCGATGGCGCTGATCCATCAGTCGGGCGGTGGCACTGGGTTCGGCTTCTCGCAGCTTCGCGGCAAGGGCTCGATGGTTCGCTCGACGACGGGCGTCGCGTCCGGACCAGTTTCGTTCACGAGGCTCTACGATGCGTCCACCGATGCGGTAAAACAGGGTGGGACCCGTCGCGGCGCCAACATGGGCATTCTGCGCGTCGATCATCCGGACATCATGGACTTCATCACGTGCAAGGAAGACCTGACGCAGATCACGAATTTCAACATTTCCGTCGCCGTCACCGACAAGTTCATGGACGCGGTGAATGCCGGAACGACGTACGATCTCATCGATCCCTCGAGCCACAAAGTCACCGGCCAGCTCGACGCGCGTGCGGTCTGGGCGAAGATGATCGACGGAGCGTGGCGCACGGGTGAGCCGGGCTGCTTCTTCATCGACGAAGCAAATCGCTACAATCCCGTCCCGAACGTTGGAAAATACGAGGCGACCAATCCGTGCGGAGAGCAGCCGCTGCTTCCATACGACGTCTGCAACCTCGGCTCGATCAACATCGGGTACTACGTTGTGGGTGAGCAGCTGGACTGGGATTCTCTCAAGCGAGACATCCACCTCGCGGTTCACTTCCTCGACAACATCATCGACGTCAACAAGTACCCGCTACCCGAGATCGACGCGCTGTCGAAGAGAATCCGCCGCATCGGATTCGGCGTGATGGGCTTCGCCGATGCGCTTGTTCGCCTCGGGATCGCGTACAACAGCATCGAAGGCGTCGAGTTCGGACGTCAGCTCCAGAAGTTCGTGGATGTGGAGTCGAAGCGCGAAAGCGAGCGCCTCGCCAACGAGCGCGGACCGTTCCCGGAATGGGCGAGATCGATCTGGGGTCCCGATGAGACCTGCGCGCGCGATCCGAATGGAAGACGCGTTCGCCCCATGCAGCTGCTCCGCAACTGCAACGTCAACACGATTGCTCCAACGGGAACGATCTCGATCATCGCGGGATGCTCGTCGGGAATCGAGCCTCTCTTCGCCGTTGCATTCATGCGCAATCAGGCGGGCGTGCTCATGCCCGACGTGAACGAGGATTTCGTCGCGATCGCGCAGCGAGAGGGATGGTACTCCGAAGAGCTGATGGAGAAGATCGCAAAGGAAGGCCACATCCACTTCGACGAAGTTCCCAAGCAGTGGCAGCGCGTCTTCGTGACTGCGCACGACATCACGCCCGAGTGGCACGTCCGGATGCAGGCCGCCTTCCAGGAGAACTGCGATTCGGCGATCTCCAAGACGACCAACTTCCCGCACGCCGCGTCTCAGGAAGACGTGAGAGCGATCTACGAGCTTGCCTACGCGCTCAAGTGCAAGGGCGTGACGGTCTACCGCGATGGCTCGCGCGACAATCAGGTTCTTTCCACGGGCGCTACGCAACAGGCTGCGGCGGATCGCGACGGAAAGGCCGATGCGCGCGCCGAGCGTGGCGAGCTGCATGGCACGATCGCGGAGCTGGAAGCCGACAATGCGAGACTCAAGCAGGCGCTGTTCGATGCAGAGGCCGAGAATCTCCAGCGTCGCGCCAAGCGTGCGCGGCCGGATACCCTTCGCGGAATCACTACTCGCATCGAGACCCCGCTTGGCACAATGTTCCTCAACATCACGGAAGACGATCGCGGGCAGCCGTTCGAGGTCTTCATCAACCTCGGCAAAGCGGGCGGCGCCGCTATGGCCGACGCCGAAGCGATGGGAAGATTGATCTCGCTCTCGCTGAGGTCTGGAATTCCGATTCGCGAAGTGCACCGCCAGCTGCGCGGCATCGCGTCGGACAAGGCGATCGGACTCGGTCCCAACAAGGTGCTATCGGTTCCCGACGCAATAGGAATTGCGCTCGAGAAGTGGATGCGCGAGAAGCAGGGAGTGCAGCAGGATCTGCTCCCTGGAACGCCGCCGACACCGACTTCGGTCGAAGTCGTTCAGCCCCAGCAGTCTCCAGTCACCAACAGTGGCGAGCCACAACAGGCGCAGTACGGATTTGATGCGGTGAACCGAAGCGAATCGTTCATCGGCACCTGCCCGGATTGCGGATCCTCACTGGAGTTCGCCGAGGGTTGCGCGAAGTGTCACGTGTGCGGATTCAGCGAATGCGGTTGACGTAGCTTCGGTTGCGGAAAAAAAACGCCGGGCGTAACTGCCCGGCGTTTTCTTTACCGCATCCGGGGTGAAGCTGCTTACTTCACTCCTCCAAACCACCGCGCCCGTTTGATGCCCTGCTGCACGAGGTCCGGCGGCCCGTATTCCTTGCCAAGCTTCCACATGAAGTCCATCTCCGCGTTCACACCGGCGAGAGCGAACCGCGATTCCTTTATGAGCAGGAAAGCCGCGTATAACAAAAGACCCGCTCCGCACAGGCCGAGGCCGATCGGAACTGGGGTGAACTCCGGATTCGTGATGGCGACAAGACCGATTGTGACGCTCGTTCCCACGAAGAATGCGAGCGCAGCGTAGAGCCGCGAGAGCGCGCGCTGCAGAAGGCGCGACCTGGTTGTCACGAAGTCCAGCTGGGTGAACAGCATCCGGCGTTCCTCTTCGCGGTTTTCACTCCGCTTGTCGCTCTCCCGCGGAATCAGCGCGCTAGAGATCTCCCGCGTGCGCGTGACGGCCTTGGTCAGCCTATCGGAGGTCGCGAGGATCAGCGATCCGCACGCCGAGATCAGTACCGCCGGCGTGATCATCGCCGAGAGGACAGAGGTAGCGTCAGGGAAGTTGGTCATTGTTCGTCC